>VBOS01000400.1 GCA_005893185.1 Candidatus Eiseniibacteriota bacterium | reverse complement strand
CGGGTTGCCGATGATCGAGACGGGATCGTAGCTCACGCCGAAGTTGAGCGAGCGCGTGAACCCGATCTGGGCATTGAACGACACGATGTTACCGGCACCATCCGGGCAGAAGATCGAGTTGGCGCCCTTCTCCCACACCACGTAGACCTCGCCGCCCGGGCCGCAGTAGGGCCGCGCCGCCTGCTTCGAGGAGGTCGGAGTGACGCCGGCATCGAGAATGGTCGCCGCGCCCCAGGTAGCCCCGTTCGTCGTCGAGCGCACGATCTCGATCTGCGGGTTTGCTGTGAAGCGAGTGTAGGAGACGTACACGTTGCCGGTCACGCGGTCGCATGCGAGCAGGCACTTGTCGAGGTTGCCGGTCGCCGACGTGCCGATCGAAGCCTGGACCGGCGTTCCCCACGCCAGTACGCCGGCGGTGAAGACGCCGCGGTGGACGGCGATGTTCTGCTCGGGCGTCGGGTCCGGGTTGCCCGTGGTCCGGGTGTAGATCTGGTTGTAGTACCAGTTGCCCTTCTCGTCCGTGTCGATGCCCGGATCGCCGAAGGCCTGGTCGGTCGGGAGCGCGAGCGGCATGTTCCCCATGTCGGTGAAGGTCGCGCCGCCGTTGGTCGAATAGCCCGCGCTCGAGATCGTGTTGCCTGCGAGGAAGCCCTGGGAATCGTTCCAGCCGATCACAACGGTGTCGCCGAGCACGCAGATCGCGATCTCGCTCTGGGTCTCGCCGACGCGGTCGGTCGAGGGCTGGAGGTTGGCCCGCACGTTCACCGGGCCGGGGACGAAGAGCGTTCCGTTGCGCTTCGGGATTCCGAGCGCCTTGGTCTCCGCGAAATAGTGCTGAATCGCATCGGCCGCTTCACCGGAGATCAGACCGCCGAGCTCCGATGCGTCGCCACCGTTGGCGATCGCGGCGCGCGCCCCCATGGGCGACATATCGCGCCACGCGGGAAGCTCGGCGCGCATCCGAGTGGCGCGCCCGGGCTCTGCGCGCGGGGGATCGGCGAAGCTGGCGCCGACCGAAGCCAAGGTGAGCGTTGCGACGGCTGTGAGTGCGAGGAGACGTGTACGCTGTTACCGTCCGTGCGGCGTGCGCCACGCTCGACGTTCAGACCGGCAGCAGAGGTAGGGACAGCGTTGAACTTGAAGAGGGGGGGTCGAGATGGCCGGGAGTGGGGGTGCCCGTGGCCGACTCGATGCCCGCAAATGCCCATCTACTCAATCACATGGCTGCCATTCGTAGCAAGACAATTCCTTGAATTTAGCTGGACTAAACTCTGACCGGGGTGCTCGCCGCCTCGCGCTCGAGCGCCGTGGCGGCGAAAAGCGAGCGCAAAGACTCCTCGTCCGTCGTCGTGAGATCGCGCGCGCGCCGCCCCATCGCGATCCGCGCCGTTGCGAGGAACGCATCCAACCGATGCTCCGCCAAGCGCTCGCCGTCCCACCACGCGAAGGCGGGTACGTGTTTCGGCGCGAAGCGCCCGCCGCCGAAGAGGTTCGATCCCACCCCGACCGATGCCCCGGTCGGGAGCAGCGTGCCGATTCCGGTCTTGACGTGCGCGCCGACGAAAGAGCCGATCTTCGAGACGCCGCTCGATTCCTCGCGGCCGTCCACCCAGACGCGCACGGCGCCATAGTTGTTCTTGAGGTCGCTGGTGGTCGTGAGCGCCCCGAGGTTCGCCCACTCTCCGATCACGCTGTGGCCGACGAAGCCATGGTGGCGCTTGTTGGCATAGCCCTGCCACACGCACTCCTCGACCTCGCCCGCGATCCGGCATTCGGGGCCGATCGTCGAGCGGCCCACCGCGCCGCCCAGGAGCTGGGTGCCGGCGCCGACGACGCATGGCCCTGATACCACCGTATGCGACCCGATGATCGCGCGCGGGCCGATGCGGATCGGCCCGCCGCGGGCATCGAGCACCGCGAACGCATCGATGCGTGCCCCCGGCTCGAGGGTCACGCGCTCGGGCTGGAGCACGGCCGCGAGCGGGTGGCGCTCGCCCGCGATCACGCCGGCGCGCCCGCCGAGATCCTCCGCGATCGCAGCTGCGTTCCACTCGATGAAATGCCACGGCCGTTCGATCCGGCGCGTCTCGACCTCGATGGACGGAAGGGAGAGGCCGAGCAGGTAGCGCTCGAATTCGGCGCCGGTCCCCAAGCCCGGCGCGACGGCCTCGAAGTCGAGACGAGCGGCCACGAAGCGCCCGCCTGCGACCAGCAGCTTCGAAGGCCCTTCCGCCTCCGCCTCGAGCCACGGTCCCGGGAGCGCTGCGGAATTCACGACCAGCACCGGATCGCGGGCGCCCAGCCTCGTGGCGTCGGGCTTTGGCGCATCGCGCCAGACGCGCATCACGCCGGCGCGTGCCTCGATCGCGAGCAGCGGGACCGCTGCGGCGCGCCGCCAGCGCTCCCACAGCGTGGACGCGCCGAAGGCCAGCGCGGGAACCGGCAGGACGTCGGTGAGCGGGCGCAGATCGCGCCAGCGCGAGTCCTCGACGATCACCAGCGCGCGGCTCACCGGCCGACGCCCGCGGGGGATGTCACTTCTTCACCTCGACCACCGGGAACGATCCGGAGAACCCCGATTGAATGGCGCGGCGGCGCAGCCGGTCGGCGGCATCTCGTGTCAGGCAGTCGCGGTTGCGCACTTTGTAGCGCTGCTTCTCGTGCTCGACCACGAACGGGACCAGCAGGACCGACTCAGCGGCCTGCCGTCTCAGGTCGGCCTCCTGCTTGCTGGGCGGGGCGGCAACCTGGAGGCGCCAGCAGCTGTCGGGCCTGGCCTGAGCGGGAGCGGCCGGAGGCGAGGCCGCGGGGGTAGTGTCAGACAGCGAGCGGGCGAAATTCTCGCGGCGCTCGCCCAACGGCTCCGTCGGCGCCGGCACCGGGACCAGCGTATCGCTCGCAGCGACCGCCGACGCCGTGTCGGCTCCCGCGCTCCCGGCGCTGTCCGTGTGCGCAGCCGCGGTCGCAGCGGCTGCGCCGGCCGCAGCACCCGCGCCGGCGGCCCCGCTCGCGCCGGCCGCAGCACTCGCGCCGGCGGCCCCGCTCGCGCCGGCCCCACCGCTCGCGCCGGTGGCCCCGCTCGCGCCGGCCGCGGCGCCCGCATTCGCGCTGGCGGCCGCACCGCTCGCGCCTGCCGCGGCGCCCGCGCGCCCTGCGGGTGACGTGGCGCTCGTAGCGCTTCCGGCGCCGACCACCGTCGCTGCCGCGCCGCCCTCCCCCTCGGGGGGCGGCGGAACCCGCTCGGAAGGTGACAGCGGTTCGGGAATCGAGGCCAGCACCGCCCGTGCGTCCGCAGAAGGGCCGCTGTCCACGACGGCCGGCCCGGGCCCGCTCGAGACGATGGATCCGCCCGAAGACGTGCTTCCCACCGCCACACCCGGCCGCGCAGCCGCGGAAGCGGCGCCGCCAGCTGACGCAGCGGAA
>VBOS01000399.1 GCA_005893185.1 Candidatus Eiseniibacteriota bacterium | reverse complement strand
CGCCCCTCACTCGCGCCTTCGAAGCTGCCGACGGTGCATGGCGGGAGTTCAACCTGCTCCAGGTTTCGAGGGCGCTCTGCGTCTACGACCCGGCCGGCGATCGGCTGTTCGCGCTCGGAGGCTCGAGGCAGGAGGATTGGGCGCTTCCGCTGGCGGGCCCACACACATGGCACGCGCTGCCGGCGCAGGCGCCGCGGGCTTACATCAACGCCCGATGGTCGACGCTCGAATCTTCCCAGGCTCGGGTCTACTTCCTGGCCATGGGCCAGAGCGACAGGATCGAGATCCACACCCTCGATCCCGCGACCGGGACCGTGGCTGCGATCACGGCAACCGGCGAGTCACCCTGGCAGCCAGCGGCTCCTCCGGTCTTCGATCCCGTGAACCAGCGAATTCTCGTGTACGGTGGCGGTATCACCGATCCGTACCTCACCGACCCGCATGTGTGGGCGCTCGACCTGTTGCCCACCCCGACCTGGTCTCAATGGGCCCCGTCGGGCACTCCCCCACCCCCGATGCTCGCCCAGGCCTTCAGCTTCGCCATCCTGGATCCGGCACGGCGCCGCATCGTGTTCACGACCAGCCTGTACGACGGCCCCGGGCCTCTTTCGATGTGGGCGCTCACCCTGGATGGGACTCCGCAGTGGCTGCGCTTCGCGACCAACGGACTGCCGAGCGGCCAGTCCCAGAGCCCCAATCCCGTGACCTACGACGCTGCGGGCGACCGCTTGTGGACGATCGGAAGTCAGTGCGAGCCTTACGACCTCTCGCTCGACACCTTCCAGTGGTCGCAGGAGCCCGCGGGCGGGCCGATCCCGTCGCCGCGGCTGGACGCAGGCGCCGTGATCGATCCGCTCCGACACCGCCTGCTCGTGTGCGGCGGGGTGACGCCGTCAGGCGACGACACCCACAGCGACACGTGGGCACTCGCGCTCGATGGCACCCCGACCTGGGCGAACCTGGTGCCCGAAGCTACGCGGCCGCCGATCCGCGGCGGCGCGGGCGACGGTCACGACACATCGCGGGGCCGCCTCGTCGTATTCGGGGGCTCGGACGAGCTGGGTGGTCTCCGCAACGACACCTGGGCGCTCGACCTGAGCGCGGACCCGGCCTGGTCTCCGGTCGCGACCCAGGGCGCTCCGCCGCCTTCACGCTACTGGCACGCATCTGCCTGGGATCCCAAGCGCGACCAGCTCGTCGTGTACGGCGGATACGATGG
Source organism: Candidatus Eiseniibacteriota bacterium (assembly GCA_005893185.1). Lineage (GTDB taxonomy): Bacteria > Eisenbacteria > RBG-16-71-46 > RBG-16-71-46 > RBG-16-71-46 > WS-2. Next base: position 2,587 of record VBOS01000399.1, on the reverse strand, counting down.
CGATCCCTATCACCCCTGGGGAGACCTGTGGGCGCTGTCGTTCACGGGCGGCACTCCGACCTGGTCGCCGATCGCGCCCGCCGGTCCCGCCCCGCCAGCGCGGATGCTGTCGCAGCTGGTCTACGACTCCGCGCGCGATCGATTCCTGCTGTTGTTCGGCTACGACGGCTTTCATGAGCTCGGCGACGTCTGGGAGCTGAGGCTTTCGCCGACGCCGGCGTGGCGACCGCTCGCGCCGGGCGGCGTGCCGCCATCCGCGCGGGCCGCTGAGATGTGCGCGTACGACCATGCCCGCGATCGCGTGCTGGTGTTTGGTGGTGGAACCTCGGATATGTCGACCGTCGGATACCTGAACGACGTGTGGGCGCTCCGCTTTGGAAGCGGCGACGGAACATGGCAACAGCAGTCCACGACGCCGGGCCCGACGGGACGGAACCTGGGCCTGCTACGCCTCGACGGCGCCCACGGTCGACTCCTCCTCTTCGGCGGCTACGGCGTGAGTCACGTGGAAGGGAACGTCACCGAAATCGAGTACCTGAACGACGCCTGGACACTCGATCTGGCCGGGACGCCGACGTGGCGGTCGCTCTCGCCTTCGGGATTCCAGCCGGCGGGTCGCGATCGCGCCAACGGCGCATACGACGTGCTCCATGACCGCCTGGTGCTCACATGCGGCGGGATCTCGGGCTCGAACGACGTCTGGACGCTCGAGCTCGGTGGCCTTCCCACCGCAACGCTGATCGACTTGGCGAGCCGCGAGGTGGCGGCGGATCACGTGCGGCTGATGTGGGCGGGCGCGACGCCGCGCCAGGCCGTCACCCTCTACCGGCGCGAACCGGAAGCGGCGTGGCGCTCGCTGGGAACGCGGATCGCAGACGGGGCTGGCTACGTCACGCTCGAAGACCACGACGTGAAACCGGGCGCGACGCTCGAGTACCGGCTCGGGGTGACGACCGACGGCGTCGAGACATTCTTCGGGGCGACGCGCGTTCAGATCCCGCGCTGGGAGCTGGCCCTCTCGGCCCGGGCGGCGGGCGGGAGCGTGTCGTTCGCGGTCGAGTTGCCCAGCGCGGAGCCTGCCACCCTCGCTCTCTTCGACATCGCGGGCCGCCGCGTGTGGAACACGGCCGTCGGGCATCTGGGGGCCGGCCCTCACCAGGTCACGGCCGATGCAACCCTGCCGCCCGCGATTTATTTCGCCCGGCTCTCTCAGGGGCAGTCGCAACGCCATGCGCGGATCGCCCTGATCCGTTGAGAGGAAGCGCCCCGCTCGCCGTCATCCGCGGCGAGCGGGCGGCCGGCAGTGACCGGGCTCGGAGCCTACGCGAGCGCCGCCTCGCGATCGATGGCAGCCGCTACCTCGACGTACGAGCGGTGGGCGCCCGCGTGCTGCGACGCCTCGACCGGTCGCTCGGGCACCCGCGCGTCCACGGCAATGAAACGCCGCGCCCAGGACTCGAGCGAGAGCCAGCGCCACACCTGAAGCCCGATCGCGCGCCGGCCCGCCAGATAGTCCTCGAGCTCAGCGCGCAGGGCGCCCGGCTCGACCCACTCGTGGAGCGGGCCCTCGGTGAGCAATCGTCTTCGCGCCTCGCCCGCGTATCGCTCGGTGAGCCAGCGGTCGGTCGGCGTCTCGAAGCCCATCTTGTCGCGGCGCTCGAGCACGGCTGCCGGGATCCGGTCGGCCAGCGCTCGGCGCAGGATCGCCTTGCTGGTGGTGCCAGCGAGCCGCTCCTCGTCCGGCAGGGAGAACGCCAGCTCGACCAGCCGGTAGTCCAGGAACGGCAGCCGCGTCTCGATCGAGAACGCCATGCTGTTGCGGTCCTCGTAGCGCAGGAGCGAAGGGAGCAGGCGCTGGAGCGTGTCGAACGCGAGCTGGTCGGCGAGCCCGCTCTCCCACTGGCGCGGCGGAAGCGGCGGCGCAGCATGGCCGATCGCGCGCAAAGCAGGCGAAAGCGCGCGGTCCTTGGCCTGCCCGAAGCGCCGCCTCAGCGCTTCGACGAGCGGCGCCGGGAGCCACGGCTCGAGCGTGAGGGCCAGGGTCACGGCAGCGCCGATGCGCTCCGCCACCGGTCCGAACATCGCGAGCGCTCCTCCGAGATCGCCGCGCGCGATCAGGTCGCGAAGCCGGATCGGCAGGTAGCGGAAGTAGCCGGCGAGCGTCTCGTCGCCGCCCTGGCCGTCGAGCAGCACCTTGAGCCCGGCTCCATGCGCGAGGTCCATCACCTTCCACTGGGAGTAGAGACCCGGTCCGGCGGTGGGCTCACCCTGCAGGTCGTGGAGGCGGTCGAAGACCTCCCAGAAGTCGGAGCCGTCGGGCACGACCACGTGCTGCACGGCGCCGCTCGCATCGGCTGTGAGCTTCGCGTAGGGCCGCTCGTCCCAGGCCGGGCCCTCGTCGTATGCGCAGCTGAAAGCATGGATCGGATGCGGCAGGATGCGGCCGGCAGTGGTCACGACGGCCGAGGAATCGAGGCCTCCCGAAAGGCACGATCCCACCTCGACGTCGGCGCGCAGGCGGAGCCGCACGGCATCGGTGAAGAGCCGCTCGAACTCCGCGGTCCACTCCGCTCGCGTTCCGCGCGCG
>VBOS01000057.1 GCA_005893185.1 Candidatus Eiseniibacteriota bacterium | reverse complement strand
ATGACGCTCGACGGCCGGATCGCCGACGGGCGCGGGCGCTCGCGCTGGATCACGGGCGAGGCCGCGCGCCGCCACGCCCATCGGCTGCGAGCTGCGTCGGATGCCGTTCTGATCGGGTCGGGCACAGCTCGCTCGGACGACCCCCGACTCACGGTGCGGCATGGCAGGCGCGGCGGGCCGCAGCCGCTGAGGGTGGTGTGCGACACGCGTCTCGCTTCGCCGCCCGGGCTCCGGCTGTTCGGTCCGGCCCTCGGCCGCGGTACCATCGTTGCGTGCGGGCTTAGGGCGCAGCTGGCGCGCCGGAAATTCCTGGAGGCGCGCGGGGTCGGCGTCTGGCGGCTGCCGCTCGCAGGCGGGCACGTGTCCCCGCGCGCGCTGGCGCGGAGGCTCGTGGCGGCCGGGTGCCATGAGGTGCTGCTCGAGGGCGGGGCCACGCTCGGCACATCGTGGCTCAAGGCCGGGCTGGTGGATCGGCTCGCGATCTACGCTGCGCCGCGCGTGTTGGGCGCAGGGGGCCTCGGGTGGTGCGGGTCGCTTGGAGTCCCGGCCCTCGCCCGCGCGCGGCGCGGACGGATCGTGGAGCAGCGGCGATGCGGCGAGGACGCCTATCTCCTCGTCGAGCTGGGGAGGATTTGACGTGTTCAGTGGGATCGTGGAAGAGGTCGGCCGCGTGGCGCGGATCGAGGAGCGCGCGCCGTCGCCGGGGCTCGCCGGGCGCCGCCTCTGGATCGCGGCGCGGCGCGTGCTCGAGGACGCGCGCGTCGGGGACAGCATCTCGGTGAGTGGCTGCTGCCTCACAGCGGTCGCGGTCGAGCCCGGGCGCTTCGCGGTCGAAGCTGTGCCCGAGACCTTGAGCCGCACAACGCTCGGGGCGTGGCGCGAGGGCGATGCCGTGAATCTCGAGCGCGCGCTCAAGCTCGATCAGCGCATCGGAGGCCACCTGGTGCAGGGCCACGTGGATGGGGTGGGAGAGGTGCGCGCCGTCTCCGACGAGGGCGACGGCCGGCGCATCGCGCTCGCGCTGCCCGCCGGATTGCCGCGCTTCGTGGTTCGTGGCCGAGAAGGGGTCGCTGGCGGTCGACGGCGTGAGCCTCACGGTCGCAGCGGCGGACGGCACGGCATGCGAGATCGCGCTCATCCCGCACACGCTGCGTGCGACGGTCGCTGGCGCGTACGCGCCGGGCACGCGCGTCAACCTCGAGGTGGACCTAGTTGCGCGCTACCTCGCGCGGCTGCTCGAAGATGCGGGTGTGCCGGGGAGGGCGCGATGACCAGCGTCACCCGGCAGCGAGCTCGGGCGGAGAAGCTGCGTCTTCCCGCTGCGAACGGGCGCCCCTCCGGCAACGGCGCGGGCGCCGAGGCGCACGGAGGGCGCGCGCTCGAGCGTCCGGCCAAGACGGGCGCCCGCTCGGATCGAGCGCAGGCCGGCCGTGCAGCGCGCCCGGCTCTGCGTTCCGCGAGGGCCGCAGCGCGCGGCGTTTTCCTCACCGTGCCCGAGGCGGTGCGGCGGATTCGGGCGGGACAGATCATCGTCGTCGTCGACGATGCCGAGCGCGAGAACGAGGGCGACCTGGTGTGCGCCGCCGAGAAGGCGACACCCGAGACCGTGAACTTCATGCTCAAGCACGGGCGCGGCATCCTGTGCGCGCCCATGTCCGCGGAGTGGGCCGAGCGCCTGGGCTTGAAGCTCATGGTGTCCCGCAACACCGCCAAGTTCGGGACGCCCTTCACCGAGTCGGTGGACGCACGCCGCGGCACCACCACCGGCACTTCGGCCTTCGACCGCGCTCGAACGCTGAAGGCGCTCGCGAACCCGCGCACGCGCTCCCGGGATCTCCTGCGCCCCGGCCACATCTTTCCGCTGCGGGCGGTCCCGGGCGGCGTGATGCGGCGCGCCGGCCACTCCGAGGCCGCGCCCGACCTGTGCGCGCTCGCCCGGCTAAGGCCCGTGGGAGCGCTGTGCGAGATTCTGTCGGAGGACGGGCGGATGGCGCGCATGCCCGAGCTCACGCGCTTCGCCCGCCAGCACCGGCTCGGCATCCTCACCATCCGCGACCTGATCGCGTTCCGCCGCCGGCGCGAGATGCTGGTGCGGCGCCTGGTCACCGTGCCTCTGCCCACGCCGGACGGGCAGTTCACGCTCCACCTCTACCAGAGCAAGCTCGAAGGGGATCACCACGTTGCGCTGGTGCGCGGCCGCATCGCGGGCGGCGGGGCTGTGCTCACCCGCGTGCACTCGCAGTGCCTCACAGGCGACGTGTTCGGCTCTCTGCGCTGCGACTGCGGGTCCCAGATGCGCGCGGCGCTGCGCGCGATCGCGAAGCGAGGGCGTGGCGTGTTCCTCTACCTGCGCCAGGAAGGGCGCGGGATCGGGCTGCTCGCGAAGCTCAAGGCCTACGCGCTCCAGGACCGCGGGCTCGATACCGTCGAGGCCAACCTCAAGCTCGGCTACCCGCCCGATCTCCGGGACTACGGCATCGGCGCGCAGATCCTCGTGGATCTCGGCGTGCGCGAGATCGACCTCCTCACCAACAACCCGCGGAAGATCGTGGGGCTCGAGGCCCACGGTCTCACCATCCGCCGCCGCGTGCCGATCCACGTCCCTCCGACCCGCTACAACCGGCGCTACCTCGCGACCAAGCGCGACAAGCTCGGCCACCTCCTCGACCTCAGGCTGGGGGAGACGTGACGGTGCGCGAGCAGAGGCCCGCCCACGACGCGCGTGGCCACCGGTTCTGCCTGGTGGCCGCGCGCTTCAACGAGGCCCACGTGCGTCGACTCGTGGACGGAGCGCTCGATGTGCTGGGCCGGAGCGGCGCGGCAGACCAGGATCTCGAGGTGTGGTGGGTGCCCGGCTCGTTCGAGCTGCCGCTCGTCTGCAATTGGGCGGCTGAGAGCGGGCGCTTCGACGCCGTGCTGGCGTTCGGCGTCCTGATCCGCGGCGGGACCGAGCATTTCCGGCTGGTGGCAGATGCCGCGACGCACGGCTTGATGCGCGTCGCGCTCGATCGATCGGTGCCGGTCCTGAACGGCGTGCTGGCCGTGAACGACGCGGACCAGGCGGCGGCGCGTACCGGGGGCGCGCTGGGCAACCGCGGCGCAGATGTCGCGCTGGCTGCGATCCAGATGGCGGGGCTCGCCCGCGCCCGGGTCCGTCCGTGAGCCGACCGGCCGGCGCGACCCGGCGCCACGCGCGCGAGCTCGCGTTCCGCGTGATCTTCCAGGCCGACGTCGCAGGCGGCACGCTGATCGAGGCCTGGGAGCTCCGGAGGGAGGAGGAGCGGCCGGGGCACGACGCATGCGCGCTGGTCGGGGACGTGATCGCGACCCTGGACAAGCGCGGGGACGAAGTGGACGAGATCCTGCGCGGGGCGGCGGAGAACTGGACGCTCGATCGCCTGGCGGCCACCGACCGCGCCGTGCTGCGCGCGGCGGTCGCCGAGCTGATCGCTCGGCCCGGCACGCCGGCGCGCGTCGTCCTGGACGAGGCCATCGAGATCGCGAAGCGGTTCGGGGCCGCGGATTCCGGGAGGTTCGTGAACGGCGTGCTCGACCGCGCAGCGAAGCTCCTCCGCCCCGGGGAATTCTAGGACGTTCGATGGTGCATGCGATCCTCTCCGACCTCCATGGGAACCTCGAGGCCCTCGAAGCCGTGCTGGCCGATCTCGACCGCGTGAAGCCGGCCAGCGTCGTTTGCCTCGGCGACTTCGTCGGCTACGGCGCATCGCCGAACGAATGCATCGAGAGGCTGAAGCCTCGCCTCGAGGAGGCCGTGATCGGCAACCACGACTTGGCGGCGATCGGGAAGCTCGCGCTCCGCGGCTTCCACGAGGACGCTGCGGCCGCCGCGCGCTGGACCGGCGCCGCCCTCACCCCCGGCAACCGCGCATGGCTCGAATCGCTGCCCTACGACCGGACGTGGCGCGGGGCGCGGCTGGTGCACGCCACGCCGCGGGCGCCCGCAGCTTGGCGCTACGTGTTGTCGGTCCGCGACGCGCTCGTCGAGTTCGGCGGGTTCGAGGAGCGCGTGTGCTTCATCGGGCACTCGCACTTCCCGTGCGCGTTCGACTGGGAGGAGGGCGATGCGATCTTCCTCCGCTCCGACGAGATCACGATCGAGCCTGGGCACCGCTACCTCGTGACCGTGGGCAGCGTCGGGCAGCCGCGCGACGGGGATCCGCGGGCGTGCTACGCGCTCTACGACGAGCGGGCGGGGGTCATCCGGAACATGCGGCTGGAGTACGACGTGGACGGCGCGATGCGCCGCATCCTCGCGGCCGGACTGCCCTCGTTCCTGGCCGAGCGGCTCCAGTGGGGGGAGTGAGTTGAGCCAGGGCGGCGGGATGGATCGCGCGAGCGCCCCGCGGCGCGTCTCCACCCTCGACCACTGGGAGTCGTACTGGCGCTCGCACGCCAACCTCGAGCAGACGTATTCCACAGGCGGCCGGCTGGCGCGCGAGATCCAGCACGAGGGTCCGGTGAAGGGCCACCGCGTGCTCGAGGTGGGCGCGGGCTCGGGACGCGACACGCTGGCGCTTGCGCGGGCGGGCGCAACGGCGGTGGTCGTGGACTACGCGCCGATGTCGCTCGAGCTGGTCGCGCGCCAGGCGCGCGATCAGGGGCAGAGGGTCGCGCTCGTGCGCGCGGACGCCCTCGCCATGCCGTTCCGCGAGGGCGCGTTCGATGTGGTGTTCCACCAGGGGCTGCTCGAGCATTTCCGCGATCCCAGGCCCCTGCTCCGCGAGTGCGCGCGCGTGACCGGCCGCGGCGGCCGGATGATCGTGGACGTGCCCCAGACCTTCCATCCCTATACCCTGATGAAGCAGCTCCTGATCGCGCTCGACCGCTGGTTCGCGGGCTGGGAGCGGCAGTTCACGCCGGCCGAGCTCGAGCGCGAGGTCGCTGCGGCCGGGCTCGCCGTGCGGCGGACCTACGGCGAATGGATGGTGCCCGGACTGTGGTACCGCGTGGCGCGCGAGGTCCTGAAGCGGGGAGTGAAGATCACGCTTCCGCTCGAGCCGCGCGGTCCTGCATGGTGGCAGGCGCTGTGGGACCGCTTGCGCGCGCGCGCGCTGCGGCATCGGGCCGCGCTCTACACCTGCCACGTGATCGGCACGGTGGGCGAGAAGCCATGAGCGCCCCGCTTCACGTGCTGGCCGTCAACTTCCGCGATCCCGCGCACCCCGACGCCGGCGGGGCCGAGCTCCATCTCGAGCACGTCCTGCTCGAGGCGGTGCGGCGCGGGCACCGCGTGACTTGGCTGGCTGCGGGCTTCCCGGGAGGCGCTCCCGAGAGCGAGCATCGCGGCATGCGGATCGTGCGGCGCGGCACGTGGTGGAGCTTCGGCGCCCTGGTTCCGGGGGTGATGCGCCGCGAGTTCTCCGCCCCGCCGCCGGACCTCGTGATCGAGGACATCAACAAGATCCCGTGCTTCACGCCCTGGTGGACGAAGGCCCGGGTCGCCGTGATCGTTCCGCACCTGTTCGGCTCGACCGCGTTCCGCGAGGCGCCGCTGCCGATCGCGCTGGTCGTCGTGACGCTCGAGGCTTTGATCCCGTCCGCCTATCGTCGCTCGCGCTTCGTCGCGATCTCGGAGAGCACGCAGGCGGATCTCGCTCGACGCGGCATCCCGCCGGCGCGAGTTGCGGTCGTCCACTGCGGGCTCGATCACGCGAGCTACCGCCCGGATCCGGCGGTGGGGAAGAGCGAACGTCCGACCATCCTCTACATCGGGCGCGTGCGCCGCTACAAGGGCGTGGACTGGGTGATGCGGGCGCTGCCGGGCGTGCTGGCGCGCGTGCCCGGCGCGCGGCTCGTGGTCGTAGGCGACGGCCCGCACCTGCCGGCGCTGCGGCGCGCGGCGGATCACCTGGGGGTCGGGCAAGCGGTCGAGTTCGCGGGGTTCCTGCCGCCGGCCGAGAAGCTGCGACGGTTGCGCGAGGCGTGGCTGCTGGTGCAGCCCTCGCCCAAGGAGGGCTGGGGGCTGACGGTGGTGGAGGCCGGCGCGTGCGG
>VBOS01000396.1 GCA_005893185.1 Candidatus Eiseniibacteriota bacterium | reverse complement strand
ATCGTCAAGTAGCGCCCGAGAGCAGGCTCATTTTGCAAGGCACGCGGAGTGGTTTCCGGCCCGCTCCGGATTGCCCGCGTCCATCCCATCGAGCACGGTTCCTCCACCGTCGCCACCACTCACGAGAAAGCGTGCTTCCCCGCCGGATCGGGAGTAGGATCGCTCGCGGAAATGCTTCACGGAAACAAGGAGGTTTCGATGAGCGGCTTGAGATTCGGCAGGGACCGGCTCTCGCGGCCCGGCGACGGCGACCGCCTCGAGTGGCTGGTGACGAACGGAATCGGCGGCTACGCGTGCGGCACCGTATCCGGCGCGCTGGCGCGCCGCTACCACGGCCTGCTGGTCGCCGCCCTCAATCCCCCGCTCGGCCGCACCCTGCTGCTCGCCAAGCTCACGGAGCGACTCTGGCACGACGGTCGCTGGGTCGAGCTGGACGTGAACCGCTGGGCGAGCGGCGCGGTCACCCCCGGCGAGCCCGTGCATCTCGAGTCGTTCCGGCTGGAGGGCACGATCCCGGTGTGGACCTGGGCGCTGGGCGACATGCGCCTCGAGAAGCGCGTGTGGATGGAGCACGGCGAGAACACGACCTACGTGCAGTACCGGCTGGCATCTGCGCCGGCCCCGGTGCGGCTGGTGCTGAAGGCGCTCGCGAACCATCGCGACGCGCACGCGCTCACGGCGCGCGGCGCCTGGGACGCCCGCGTCGAAGAGACGGTGGGCGGGCTCCAGATCATGCCGTTCGCGGGCGCAACGCCCCTGTGGCTGTTCGCTCCCGGCGCGGAGGTGCGCGCTGCGCACGACTGGTATCGCGGGTTCGCGCTGGCGCTCGAGGCCGAGCGCGGGCTGGAAGCCGTCGAGGATCACCTGTGCGTGGCCGAGATCGGCGCGCGCATCGAGCCGGGGGATGCGCTCACCGTGCTCGCGACCACGCGGCACGACGCCGGGCTTTCCGGGCGCGGGACACTGTCGCTGGCGGGCGCGCTGTCGCGGCGCCGGGCACACGACCGGGGCCTGCACGCGTCGTGGGCAAAGGCGCACGGCCCGCTCGCGCGAGTTGCGCCGGACTGGGTGGGGCAGCTCGTGCTCGCGGCCGACGGGTTCATCGCCGAGCGCCGGAGCGATGCCGATCCCGCCGGGCGCACGGTGATCGCGGGCTATCCGTGGTTCGGCGACTGGGGGCGCGACACGATGATCTCGCTCCCGGGCCTGGCCCTCGCGACGGGCCGACCCGAGGTGGCCCGGGCCGTGCTCACGACGTACGCGCGCTACGTGGACAGCGGCATGCTGCCCAATCGCTTCCTCGAGAGCGGAGATGCCCCCGAGTACGGCTCGGTGGACGCAGCGCTGTGGATGTTCGAGGCGGTGCGGGCGCACGTCGAGGCCACGCACGACGACGGATTCCTGGCCGAGCTCTACCCGACGCTCGAGGACATCGGCGCGTGGTACGAGCGCGGCACGCGCTACGGGATCCGCGTGGATCCGCGCGACGGGCTGCTGGACGCGGGTGAGCCGGGAGTCGCGCTGACGTGGATGGACGCGCGCGTGGACGGCGCGCCGGTCACGCCGCGCCAGGGCAAGGCGGTCGATGTGAACGCGCTCTGGTACAACGCGCTGCGCGCCATGGGGGGCTTCGCGCGGCGGCTCAAGCGGCCGCACGAGGCGTACGACCAGATGGCGGCGCGCGTGGCGCGCTCGTTCGAGCGCTTCTGGAACGAGGAGGCGGGCTGCCTCTACGACGTGATCGACGGCCCGGACGGGCCGGACGCAGCTGTGCGCCCCAACCAGATCTTCGCGATCTCGCTCGCAGAATCGCCTCTGCCCGCTGCGCGTCGCCGCGCCGTGCTCGAGGCGTGCGGCCGGTGGCTGCTCACATCGCACGGGCTGCGCAGCCTTTCCCCGAGTGATTCGAGGTATCGCGGGACCTACGCAGGCGACCCGCGCGCACGCGACGCCGCCTATCACCAGGGCACGGCGTGGATCTGGCTCCTGCCGCACTACGCCCTCGCGCATTACCGCGTCCACGGCGAGCGCGAAGCGGCGCTTGCTCTGCTCGAGCCGCTCGCGGATCTGATGGCGGTGCGGGGCGTGGGTGATCTGCCGGAGATCGCGGACGGCGACCCGCCGCACGCGACGCGCGGCTGCATCGCCCAGGCGTGGTCGGTGGGGGAGGCGCTGCGCGCGTGGCACGAGATCGCAGGCGCAAAGCGGCCCGCGAAGCGCAACGCCCGAGCGCCCAAGAGCGCGGCCCAAGCGGAGGAAACGCACGTCGTGCCCGAGATCGCGCACAGCGTGCCCGAGCAGTCGGATGTCGAGGCCGCCCCGCCCACGCTCATCGATCGCTGGGGGTGATGCGGAGGACCTGATTCGCGGGCGGGCAGAAGTCGCCTTCGCGGCGCAGAAGCTATGCCCGGAGGCATGCGCCGACGCCATGCGCCCAGGGGGTGGGCGGCGCCGCGAAGGCGACTTCTGCCCGCCCGCGAATCAGGCCGCGGGCACGGGGTCCACGCCGCGCTCGCGCAGCAGCTCGCGGATCTTGGTCTTCACCAGGTCGATCGCGACCGCGTTGTGGCCGCCCTCCGGGATGA
>VBOS01000056.1 GCA_005893185.1 Candidatus Eiseniibacteriota bacterium | reverse complement strand
TCTGGGCTTGAGGGCCGCGCGCGTGCTGGGGTGTCGCGGCGTGTCGCGCGTGGACTTCCGCTTGAGCCCCGCGAACGAGCCCTTCTGTCTCGAGGTGAACACGATTCCCGGAATGACGCCCACGAGCCTGGTGCCGATGGCGGCCAAGGCGCGCGGGCTCTCGTACGACCAGCTCGTCGGCCGCATGCTGGATCTGGCGGTGGTGGAATGGCGCCGCCGCCACCGTCGCACCCGAACGCCCGGCGAGCACACGCGGGCCTGAAACCGCACTTCAAGGAGAGCCCATGGACGCGATGGACACGTTTCTGAAGGAGCTGGTCGAGGCCCACGGCGCGCCCGGACACGAGGGCGAGGTCTCGGAGATCATGGCGCGTTACCTGAAGGGCGTGGGCGAGATCTCGCGCGACCGGCTCGGCAGCTTCGTGTGCGAGAAGAAGGGCGGCCCGGGCCCGAAGGTCATGCTCGCCGGCCATCTCGACGAGGTCGGCTTCATGGTGAAGAGCGTGACCAAGGAGGGCTTCGTCAAGTTCCTGCCGCTCGGCGGATGGTGGGGCCACGTGGTGCTGGGCCAGCGCCTGATCATCAAGACCCGCAAGGGCGACGTGGTCGGCGTGGTGGGCTCCAAGCCCCCGCACGAGCTGCGCGACGAGGACAGGAAGAAGGTGCTCGAGATCCGCGAGATGTACATCGACGTCGGCGCCACATCGGACTGGGACGTCAAGAAGAAGCTCGACATCCGCCCCGGCGATCCCATCATCCCCGATTCCAAGTTCACGCAGATGGCGAATCCCAATCTCATGCTCGCCAAGGCGTGGGACAACCGCATCGGATGCGCGCTCGCCGCCGTCACCGCCGCGAGCCTCAAGGAGGTGAAGCACCCGAACACCGTCTACGCGGTCGCAACCGTGCAGGAGGAGGTCGGGCTGCGCGGCGCCCAGACCTCGGCGTTCAAGGTGCAGCCGGATGTCGGCTTCGCGCTCGACGTCGGCATCGCGCACGACACGCCCGGCACCGAGGGCGACGAGAAGCTGGGCGGCGGCCCGCTCATCGTCATCTACGACGCCTCCTCGATCCCGAACCGGCGCCTGCTCGACCTGGTGATCGAGACCGCGGCCAAGACGAAGATCGCGCTCCAGTTCGAGTCGGTGGAGCGCGGCGGCACCGACGCCGGCCGCATCCACCTCACCGGGCAGGGCGTGCCCTGCATCTCGATCGGGGTGCCGGCGCGCTACATCCACAGCCACGTGAGCATCATCGACCGCCGCGACTTCGAGAGCACGGTGGAGCTGCTGGTGGCGCTGGTGAAGCGCCTCGACCAGAAGACGGTGGAGGAACTGGTGTAGGCAAGGAGCGCGGCGAGACGCAGGGTTCGTCGCGCAGCCCGGCGCGCTCGGCGCCGGCTCATGACCTCCCCGCTGGCGCCCCCGCCCGCACCGCATGCTTGAGGGCGCCCCCCGCCCCACACTGCGGGAGTGCGCCAGCAGGCGAGCCGAGTGCGTTCACGCGCAATCGTAGGAAGAGCATCGGTTCGCGCGCGAGATGGGCTCGCGAGGTCGTCAAGGGGATCGTTGGCGGGTCGCCCTGTCCGATGGCCGCCGTACCGCAGCCGCGGGAACTCGGTCCCTCTTTCCTCATCGCCCCCTTGGCAAATGCGCCGAAATCCTCTTTCATCCCCCCATGCTCCGCCCCGCCGTCCTCCTGATCACGCGCTTGCTCCCCGAGACCGAGAAGCTCGCGGACATGGGGATCCGCATCGCGATCATCGTCGCGGTCGCGTTCCTCCTTCGGATTCTGGTTTTCCTGGCCGTCTCGCGCACGGAGAAGATCATGATCCGGGCTGGTCACGGCGCCGCCGCCGCCGAGGCGCGGGCGCGCACGCTGGGGCAGATCCTGCGTCGGTTCACCACCAGCGCCGTCCTCGCCGTCGCGGTCGTCCAGTCGCTGGCGGTGCTGGGCTGGAACGTGGGGCCGCTGCTCGCGGGCGCGGGAATCGCGGGCGTGGCGCTCGGCTTCGGCGCGCAAACCATGGTGCGCGACCTGATCGCCGGACTCTTCATCCTCAGCGAGAACCAGTTCTCGGTCGGGGACGTGATCGAGATCGACGGCAAGCCGGCCGCGGTCGAAGCGCTCTCCCTGCGCTGCACGACGCTGCGGGACTTCAACGGCTACGTGCACTTCGTCCCGAACGGCGAGCTCAAGACCGTGACCAACCGCAGCCGCGGGTGGACCCGGCTCGCGGTGGATGTTCCCGTGGGAAGCGACCAGAACCTCGAGCGGGCGCTCGAAGCGTGCCGCCGGGTGGTGGACGCCATGAACGCGGATCCGGAGTGGAGGCCGCGGCTGCTCGATCCGATCGAGCTTTGGGGGGTCGAGTCGCTGACCGGCCCCGAGGCACAGATCCGCATCGTGGTGCGCGCGCGGCCCGGCGCCGACGCCCCGGACGCGGCCCGCGAGCTGCGGCTTCGGGCGCATCGCGCGCTGGTCGAGTCGGGGACTCGCACGGCCCTGAGCCGCGAGATCGCGATCACGCCGCTGGCCGCGGGCGTGGCGGCCTGAGCGATGCCGCTTCGCATCTACGACACGCTCGCGCGGGAGAAGCGCGAGTTCGTCCCGGTGACGCCGGGTCGCGTCGGGATGTACGTCTGCGGCATGACCGTGCAGGACAAGCCGCACGTCGGCCACATCCGCGCGTCGCTCTCGGGCGAGGTGATGCGGCGCTACCTCGAGCACATCGGCTACGAAGTGTCCTACGTCTACAACTTCACGGACGTGGACGACAAGATCATCGAGCGCGCGAACACCGAGGGCGTGGAATACGGGGCTGTGAGCGAGCGCAACATCGAGGCCTACCTGCGCTTCGCGGCCCTCCACAACATCAAGCCCGCCACCCACTATCCGCGCGCCACGCGGCATATCGGCGAGATCCTCGCCCTCATTGGCCGCTTGATCGAGAAGGGCTACGCCTACGCGGCCGGCGGCGACGTTTACTACGAGGTGCGAAAGAAGTCGGACTACGGGAAGCTCTCGGGCCGCGACGTGGACGAGATGCGTTCGGGGGCGCGCGTCGAGATTGGCGAGCACAAGCGCGATCCGCTCGACTTCACGCTGTGGAAGGGCGCCAAGCCCGGCGAGCCCGCGTGGGAGAGCCCGTGGGGACCGGGGCGCCCGGGCTGGCACATCGAGTGCTCGGCGATGAGCATGAAGTACCTGGGCGAGCACTTCGACATCCACGGCGGCGGGCAGGACCTGATCTTCCCCCACCACGAGAACGAGATCGCGCAATCCGAGGCCGCGACCGGCAAGCCCTTCGCGAACTTCTGGACCGAGAACGGGATGGTCAACCTCTCGGGGGAGAAGATGTCGAAGAGCACCGGGCGCCTGTTCTTCATCGAGGACATCGCTGCGGCTGCGGACCCGGAAGTGGTGCGCTTCTACCTGCTCTCGACCCACTACCGGAGCCCGATCGACTTCAGCCACGAGCGCCTCGCGGAAGCGGGCGTGGCGTACCAGCGTCTGCGCACGCCGCTCGAGCGCGCCGGAGCGTGGTCGCGGCCCGACGGCCCGCCGCCCGGCGGGGAGCTGGGCCAGGCGGCTTCCGAGGCCGGGCGCCTGTTCCAAGATGCGATGGACGACGACTTCAACACAGCCAAGGCGCTCGGCCATCTTTTCGATCTGGCGCGTGATGTGAACCGCGGGCTGGACGACGGGCTGGGCGAGGAGGCCCGAGCTGCCGCGCGCTCCCTCCTCGGGCTGGGACAGGTGCTCGGCCTGTTCTGGCGGGCCCCGGCCGGTGAATCATGGGGCGCCGAGATCCTGACGCTGGTGGAGCAGCGCGAGGCGGCCCGCCGGGCGCGCGACTGGAAGCTGGCGGACGCCATCCGGGCCGACTTGGGCGGCCGCGGCGTCTTGGTCGAGGACAGCCCTGAGGGACCCAAGCTCAAGCGGGGCTGATCGTTCGGCGATGCCGGGCCGGCGCCGGCGCCGGTGACGATGGCCGGCGGGGACCGCCTACACTTCCGCTCTTTGCATCCGGAGCCGCATCCCGACGTGCTTCCGAACTTCAGCTCTGTTCGGGTGTAATTGCTCCTTGCGATCGGGCGTCGGCTTGCCAGGCCTTAGGGGGAGCTTCACCCCGTATCCAGGTTCGCTCCCCCAGGCGTTGCAGGTCTGGTGCCTTCGTGCGTTTTTGGGGCTTTTCTTTGCCCCGGGTCAACCGGAACAGGAAGGACGTTATGCCTCGATTCAAGGTGAATCGCCGGTGGATCCTCATCCTGACGCTGAGCCTTGCCTTCGCGCTGGTTGCGTTGACATCGACGCACGCGACGGCCGGCAACCGCATGGTCGACGAGCGGGGACCGCAAGTCGGAGGCGCGCCTCCTCCAGGGGATGGCGACCCGGACACCCCGATGTCGTCGCTCAGGCGGGAGCGGCCGATTGCAGTGGGTGGGCCGGCAGCGGGTATCTCCACGAGGCGTGCCGCGGGTGACGGCATGTCGGTGGACGGCGTCATGATGTGGGAGTTCCATGTCGTAATGCAGAGCTTGAGGCTCTGGACGCTCGGAAGCTTCTAGCCCTGTCGTACGGCGGAAGGTTCGTGACCGGAGTTTCGGCGTGCCGAGCTACGATCCGGGACGTATTGCGCATCTTGAGGACCGACTCGCGGTAGGGGTGGAGCGAGAGGTTTCCGCGACGCTCTCCGATCTGGAGGCGCTGGCTGACCTCTATCTCCAGGCCGACAGCTATATGCCGGCCCTGGAGACCATCGACCGCCTGCTGTCCTTGCCCGAGGCGCGCGTGTTGTCTCCCACGCGTCGCGCGGCGCTCGAGATCAAGGCCGTCGAGTGCCGGCTGGGCCAGGGCGATTGCCAGGCGGCGCTCGCTCATTGCCGCGACCTGCTTCGAGACGAGGCGCAGATCGAGTCGGTCTCGACCCAGGCGCGGCTCCATCTGCTGTGCTCCGATGCTCTCTTCGGTCTGGCGCGCATCCCCGAGTGCCGCGACCACGCCGAGCGGGTCCTTTCCGTGGCCGACCAGTGCGGAGACCACTCGCTCTCAGCTGCCGCGCTCAACCGGCTCGGGAAGGCGGCCTACCGCGAGGGCGAGCTGCAGCGGGCGCGCGACCTCTACGAGCAGGCCCTGGTCCTCTACCGGCGGCTCGGGGACGAGCCGGCGGCCGCCCGCGTGCGCAACAATCTCGGTCTCATCCACAAGAACCTGTGCGAGTGGGAGGCCGCTGTCGCGCACCTCACCGCCGCGCTCGAAAGCTTTCGCCGTCTCGGAAGATACGCCGACACGGGTCCGGTCCTGCTGAACCTCGGCATCGTTCACCAGAAGAGCGGGGACTGGACGCGCGCGGACGAGTGCTATCGCGGCGCGGAGGAGGTTTCACTCCAGATCGCCGACGATCTCGGGCTCACCAAGGTGACGATCGGGCGAGGAAACGTCGCGCGCCTGCAGCGCAGGTTCGTGGACGCCGAGGGCGCTCTGCTCCGCGCGCTCGAGCGGGCTCGCTCGCTCGATGCCCGGCGCGAGGAGGTGTTGGCACTCGAGTTCCTCGGCGAGCTGGACATGGACCGCGGACGCCCGGACAGCGCGCTCGCCCGCTACCAGGGCGCGCTCGCACGCTGCGAGCGCATGGCGCCCGAAGGCGACGCGGTGGTCGAGATCGAGCGTCGGCGCGCGGAGGCGCTGTGCGCCCTCCAGCGTTTCGACGAGGCCGAGCAGGCCTGCGAGCGCGCACGTCGCTTGGCGCGGCGGATCGAGGATCGCCTCGAGCACGCGATCACCCACCGCGTGGGCGGCGAGATCGCCCAGGCGGCGGGCCGCAGGAACGACGCCGTGCAGAGCTGGAAGGTCGCGGTCACGCTCCTCACCGATTGCCGGGAGCGGCTGGAGCTCGGCCGCACCCACATGCTTCTCGGTCGAGCGGCCGATGATCCGCGGGAGGCGCGCCGCCACTTCTACCGGGCGGT
>VBOS01000051.1 GCA_005893185.1 Candidatus Eiseniibacteriota bacterium | reverse complement strand
TACGCAGCCGCCGTGGCCGAGACCCTGCGCGCCGAGCTCGCGCTGGCCCGCGGCCGCATGGCCGAGGGGGCAGATGCCGCGGGCCGCGCGCTCGAGCGCTTCCGGAGCCTTGGCGCCTTCCCGGAGCGGGCGCAGGCCGCGCTCGAGCTCGCCCGCATCTTGCTCGCGCGCGATGGCGAATCGCGCGCCCCGGTGGGCGCGTGGCTCGAGCTCGCGGCCGCGGGTTTCGAGCGGCTCGGCGACCATCGCAGCCGCGAGCAGGCGCTCGCCCTCACGGTGGACTGGCTGCGCCGCATCGGAACCGGCGAGTCGCGCCCCGCCCGGGCGCGCGACCTGCTCCGCGCCGTCAGCCGGCTGCTCGACTCGATCAGCGACTTCCGCGAGCTGACCCGCCGCGCGATGCGCCTCGCGGTCGAGCAGCTCGACGCCGAGCGCGGCGTGCTGCTGCTCGCGGACGCCGAGGGCAGCGTCCTCTCCCCCGTGGCCGAGCACGGCGCGGTGGACGCCGACACGCGGCGCGACGCGGTCGGCTACAGCCGGCGCGTGGTCCAGCGCGTCGCCGAGAGCGGCGGCAGCCTGCTGATCACGGACGCCCCGAGCGATCCGGAGGCGCGCTCGCCGAGCGTGCTCGACCTGCGCCTGCGCTCGATCGTGTGCGTGCCCATGCACCTGGGCGGGCGCGTGGTGGGCGCGGTCTACCTCGACGACTCGCGGCGCCCCGACGTGTTCGGTGACGAGGACCGCGCGCTGCTCGAGGGATTCGCGCACCTGATGGCGGTGGCGATCGAGAAGAGCCGCGGCCACGAGGAGATGGTGCGGGCGAACGAGCAGCTCGTGGGCGAGAACCTGTCGCTGCGCAAGGAGGTCGGCGCGCGGTTCCACCCGCAGAGCCTGATCGGCGGAAGCCTCGCGATGGAGCGGGTGCTGGCTCTGGTGGAGCGCGCGGCTCAGGTCAACTCCACCGTGCTCCTCACGGGCGAGAACGGCACAGGCAAGGAGCTCATCGCCCGCATCCTCCATCACGGCGGCAAGCGGCGGCTCAAGCCGTTCGTGGCCGTCAACTGCGGCGCCATCCCGAAGACCCTGCTCGAGAGCGAGCTGTTCGGCATCCTGCCCCAGGTCGCGACCGGCGTGCGGGGCCGCGACGGGCGCTTCGTGCAGGCCGACGGCGGCACGCTGTTCCTCGACGAGATCGGGGAGATGCCGCTCGAGCAGCAGGTCGCGCTGCTCTCGGCGATCTCGAACCGCGAGATCACGCCGGTGGGCGGCGGCAACCCGATCCCGGTGGACGTGCGGATCATCGCGGCCACGAACGTGAACCTCCTGCAGATGCTCGAGCAGGGCACGTTTCGCGAGGACTCGAGAGCGAGCTGTTCGGCATCCTGCCCCAGGTCGCGACCGGCGTGCGGGGCCGCGACGGGCGCTTCGTGCAGGCCGACGGCGGCACGCTGTTCCTCGACGAGATCGGGGAGATGCCGCTCGAGCAGCAGGTCGCGCTGCTCTCGGCGATCTCGAACCGGGAGATCACGCCGGTGGGCGGCGGCAACCCGATCCCGGTGGACGTGCGGATCATCGCGGCCACGAACGTGAACCTCCTGCAGATGCTCGAGCAGGGCACGTTTCGCGAGGACCTCTACTACCGGCTCCACGTGATCCCGATCGAGATCCCGCCCCTGCGCGAGCGCAAGGCGGACATCCCGGCGCTCGCGCGGCACTTCGTCGAGCTCTACGCGCACCAGCAGGAGCGCAAGGTGCCGCGGCTCGCGCGCGAGTTCATGGCCGCGCTGGTCCAGAGCGACTGGCCCGGCAACGTGCGCGAGCTCCAGAACTACGTCGAGCGCGTGCTCGCGATGACGCCCGGCGACACGCTGTACCCGAACCCACCGCCGCGCCACCCCGGCAGCGAGCCGTCCGTGCCCCGCCGCCAGCGCGGGATGCGCCTCGCGGACATCGTCAAGGAGCTCGAGTGCAGCGCAGTCTCCGATGCGCTCGAGCGGACGCGCGGCAACCAGAGCCTCGCCGCGCGCGAGTTGGGGATGACCGAGCAGTCCTTGCGCTACCGCGTCCGCAAGTACCGCCTGGCCGACGCTCGCCGAAACCAGCGAACTCGCCGAAATCGGTAGACATCGCATATCCTCTTACTGCAAAATCAATTGAGCTGCCAGCGGAGAAATCGGTTCGCCGATTTTGGCGAATCGTCCGGGATTCCGGCTCCGCTTCCGGAGCCGGCCCCAAGCGCCAATTGATTGCAGGGAAACGGATTCGGCGCCCGAGCCGCGCTGACCCTCGCTGGCATGATCCTGGCTCGACGCCCTCCGAAGTCTATTTCCCTCGAGCCCTGGAGGTCGTCGATGAGAGTGCTCCCATCGCTGTGCTTCATCGTCCTGGCTGTCCTGGTGTCCGTGTTCGTGTCCGTCGCTCCCGCCGCGGCGCAAGGGTCGACATCCGATCCGACTGGAGGAGCTTCGCCGGCCCCGGCCCCGACCCGATCCGAAGCGTCCGTCACCGCTCCCCGCATCTTCGTGCCGCCGACACTCGGAGATCTCAAGCTGAGCCTCCGGTTCGCGTTCGCCCGCTACATCTCGCTGGGCGCCTGGCCGACCCGTGCGCTGGCTTCGAGCCCGGCGGACCTGCCGACGCGGAGACGCATCTTCTAGCTCGAAGCGCAAGGAGGCGCGATCTGCAGACAGCCCGTACGAGAAGAAAGGCACCGTCCCGCCGCCGTGCGCCCGCGCCGGCGGCGGGATCCGCCCGGCCGGATCCGCGCGATCGCAGGATTCTCGAGCTCGAACGCGAGAATCGGAGCCTCGCTCAGTCGCTGGCCGAGCTCCAGGAGCGTGTCTCGACGCTCCTCGGGATCCCCCTCGAGCCTGACGCGAAGAACTGATGCCGCACGCGATGGAGCGCGAGACCCAGTCCACGGTGGCCCTGATGCGCGCCCTCCGGCCTCTCCTCGGCGGACGGAGGCAGCCGTACGCGACAGGTTGGGCGTGCTCGCGGCTCATCCGGCTTCATCGGCACAGCCTCTTCCACCTGTTGCTCGAAGGCGGTACGGCGCGAGAGCGGGAGCAGCTCGCCATCGCGTTCCATCGCGGGAGCCCGCTCAGGTGCGGGCCATTCGTCCGGCTCGATGCCACCGGGGACGAGGACCGGTTGCGCTGCGCGCTCGAGCACGCGCTCTCGGCTGTGACATGCGAGCGGGCGGACAATCCGCTGCGCGAATCCGAGGGAGGAACGCTCTTCCTCGACCGCGTCTCTCTCTTGTCCCTCGCGACCCAGCACGCCCTGCTCGGGGTCCTCGCCAGCCTGCCCACCTCCGCGACCGGGCCGTGCTTCGGGCGGCTCGCCGTCGGCAGCGACGAGCCGCTCGAGGAGGCGAGCGCCGCCGGGCGTTTCGACCCCGCGCTCTTCGATCTCCTCGACAAGATCCGCCTGGAGCTGCGGACCGGGGCGCTGGCCGAGGCGCGATGAGACCATCGCCCTCCACCCGCGATGCGCTGCTCCTCAGCGCGTTTCCCGGCGAATGCGCTCCCCATCTGGGCGTGCTCCGTGGCCAGGGAACGACCGTTCACGTGGCGAGTCGTCCCGATCGCGCGCTCGAGCTGCTGCGCAGCCGGCCGAACCTGGTTCTCGTGGATCTCGTCCATGGGCCGGGACTCAGCCCGAGCGTTGTGAGAGCGCTCAACCGCGAGCCGCGCGCCGCCCGCGTGGTGGCGCTGCACAACGGCCGCATCGACGCCTACCTCGATCAGGTCGAGCACCTGAGGGGGGGCGCGCCTGCGCGGGCTTCCGCAGCAGGCGCACCGACGCGCTCTCGGGCAGGAACTCGACCACGGGCAGCGACGTCTGCCGGTTGATGTTACGGGCGATGAGAACCCCCGGGTCGCGGACGAGCGAGTCGGGTCCCGGCGCAAACTCCCGCCAGCCCATGACCAGGGGCGTGATTCGATCCTCGATGCCGGCCAGCGGATCGAACCCGTGTTCCTCGAGGAAGCGCTTGCGTGGTTGGGGATGCGTGAGCAGTGCGGGGTTGACCACGCTGAGCCCGGACTTTTCGCCGTCCAGGAGCTGGTATTCGCGGAGCCTCAGGAACATGTCGTCGGCCCAGATCACGAACCCGCTGGTGAACGGGATGGAGGCCCACATCTGGCGGACGCGACTTTCGAAGCGCATGTAGACCTCCCTGCGCGACGCGCTCATTCGCATCCACGGAACGATCTGTGCGGCCA
>VBOS01000398.1:13718-14250 GCA_005893185.1 Candidatus Eiseniibacteriota bacterium | reverse complement strand
GCGCCGCCGCAATCGCGAGGCTCATCGCCGATTGCTTGGCCCGCCAGGCGATCGGAACCCCCGCCACCAGCGCGGGGGCGAGGATCACGGTGAGCGGCAGCATGTTGTTGCCCTCGGACGCGGCCGGGAAGCGCCCGAAGACGAACGGGCAGATCCACTCCCACCAGTGACGGCCTGCCCAGGGCCCGACGATCCCGTAGAGTTGGGACTTGGCGTAGAGGCTCTGCGGAAGCGGCGAGCCGTAGGAGAAGGCCAGCGCAGCGAGCCCGGCCCCGGCGAGCGCCATGCCGATCAGCCGATCTCGCCACCGCGCTCCGAGCGCCAGGACCGCTGCGCTCGCCAGACCCTCCGGTCTCCACAGGGCGAGCAGCGCCATCACAGGCCCGCTTGCCAGGCTGCCCCGCGTGGCGAGCGCAGCCCCCAGGACGATGAGCGTGAGCATCAGGCTGTTTTCCATCCCCGATGCCCCGACCGCTGCGAAGAAGGGCCAAGCCGCGAAGAAGCCGTTGAAGCACCAGGCCGCGGCCGGCGA
>VBOS01000398.1:0-13691 GCA_005893185.1 Candidatus Eiseniibacteriota bacterium | reverse complement strand
GATCCGAGACCACGGCAGCGGGTCCTTGAGGAGCAGGTAGCCCAGCGCGTTCCACAGCATCCATGGCGCGGACGTGAAACCCATCACGCGCTCGCCCGGGTTGAATACCGGCCCGATGCCGGTCGCCAGATTCCGGGAGAAGCGAAACGTGATGTATGCGTCCTCCGACGCGAACGGCATGGAGTGCCAGAAGTAGAAGTGTCCCAGGAGGACCAGGAGCAGCGGCAGGAAATAGGGCGCCGCCGGATCGGCGAGCTCGCGCCACGAAGGAAAGAGCGGGGGTGCATCTGCCGCTTGTGCGGGCGGGACGGCAGGCGCGCGGGAGCCGGCGCGGATGGGGGCTCGAGAGCTGCGCCGACTCAAGCGGTCGAGTCCAATCGGGCGGCGCACGGGAGCTCGCCCGCCGGCCCGGACGATGGTGAACGGCTCGCGGGTCCGACGCAGAGTGCGCGCATTTCGCGCGCTGTGTCCGGCATCTTGACAGGGCTCCTGGGAGTTCCTAGCGTTCTCGTGGCTCCTCGCAGGGCTGGCGCAGGTTTGCCTCCTACAGGGGCCGGCTCCCACCGGTGCCGAGGAGGCAGCCTGCCTTCCATTTCCGTTGACAGGCCGCGTGCCGGCTTTCTACACTGGGTGCCCTTCGGTGTCCAGACTTCTGGCCGGCGCGTTCTTCCACGTATGCCGGCCGGGTGGAAGATTCCCTCACTACCGGGCGTATCTTGGTCGTCTGCTCTCGGGACGCACGGGATCTGATCGCGCGCGAGCGGGAGGCCTTCCGGGCGCTTTACCCGCAGGCGCAAATCGAGTTGCGGGAGGGGACCTCCCGGCAGGCGGTGAGCGCGCTCTTTGCTGCGCGTTGCGACCTCGCCGTACTCACCCGGGAACTGCTTCCCGAGGAACGCGCGGCAGCGTCGCGCGGCGGGCTGGAGCTGGAGGGATATCCGATTGCACGGGACGGGGTGGTGGCGCTGGTGAACCAGGCGAATCCGGTACAGAACGCAGCCATGCAGAGCCTGCACGGGATCTATCGCGGTGAGATCACGAGCTGGTCGGAGTTGGGAGGGGCGAGCCGCACGATCCACGTCGTCATCCAGCCTCCGGAGTCCGACATCACGGGCTTCTTCGTGGAGGCGGTGATGGGCGGCGAGCCGATCGCCGCCGCCTCCATCTACGAGACGGCCGACTCGACGGTGGCGTCACGGGTGCGGAGCGACCCGGACGCGATCGGCTACGTCACCCTTTCCGGCATCGGATCGGGGTGCCGAGCGCTGCGCGTCGCGACGCTGGCCGGGATGCGCTACTGGACGCCCGACTTGGAGGCGGTCCACGCCGGCGACTACCCTCTCACGCGCGTCGTTTACACTTACGTCCGGGCGGGCGGGCCGCCGCTCGCCAACGGCTTCATCACGTACGTCACCAGACGGGACGGTCAGTGGATCGTTCACGAAGCCGGCCTGGTGCCGACCACGGTGCCGGTCCGCTTCGTCCGGCGCTCCCCGATGATGAGCTCTCACCGGGAGGAGAAACCCTCGACAACCCCATGATCCCCTTCCAGAAGACGTGCGGCATCCTGATACTGGCGCTCGGCGTGGCCGGCGCTCACGGGCTCGCAACGCCCCGCGAGGCGCGGGCCGACGAGCTCAAGGATGGCAGGGCGGCGCTGCAGGCCGGCCAGTTGGACGATGCCCTCCGGCTGTTCGAGAAGGCGGCGAGCCAGGGCTCGGCGGAGGGACGTTCCGGCGTGGGCCAGGTTTGGCTCAAGCGGCGGCAGTACGACAAGGCCCGTGAGGCCTTCGAGACCGCCCAGAAGATGGATCCTCTGCTCGCATGGCCCTGGTACGGCCAGGGCGAAGTGCTGAGGCGAGAGGGGAAGTGCGACGCTGCGATCCCGCTCTATCAGAAGGCCAACGAGCTCGACCGCAAGTTCCCCGAGGCGACTCTGGCGCTCGGCGAGTGCCTGACCGACCTGAAGCGAACGACCGAGGCGATCAACGCGCTCGGCCAGGGCACCAAATGGGGCAAGTGGCGGCCGCGCTTCCTCGTGGCCCTGGGGTACGCGGAGCTCTCTCGTGATTCGCTGCGCTCGGCCAACGTCTATTTCACCCAGGCGCGCGAGGAGGCGCCCGACGATCCCCGGCCGCGCAAGGCGCTCGGCGACTTCTACCTGAACAAGCGCGGCATCGCCGAGCTGGCGATCCCGGAGTACACGGCGGCGGTGGCGCTCGACTCCAGCGACGTGGAGCTGCGCTTCGCGCTGGCGCAGGGGCTCTTCCTCGGCCAGCGCTACAACGACGCGCTGCGGGAGTACAAGTGGGTCGTGGACCGCGACCCCGAGTTTCCCGCCGGACAGCTCGGGCTCGGGAACCTCTACTACCTGTCGGGCCCTGCCGACCCGCGGCGCTACGCCGACGCGCGCGCCCCGCTCGAGAAATACGTCCAGCTCACGCCCGATGACGGCAAGGGCTGGAGCCTGCTGGGCCGGACCTACTTCTACCTGCACATGAAGGACGAGGCGGTGCAGGCGCTCGCCAAGGCCGAGCAGCTGGGGGCGGGGAGCAAGGACATGTACACCGTGTTGGGGAGGCTCTACGCCGACCGCAAGGAGTGGAACAAGGCGCTGGAGGAGTTCGCCAGAGGTGATCCCACGCCCCGGGACCAGCTCTCGGTCGCCCAGATCTGGGTATTCCAGGGCAACCCCGGCCGCGCCGACTCGACCTACCGGGCCATCATCGCAAAGGATTCGACTTCGAGCGATGCCCGGTTCGCCATGCTCGAGCTCGGCAAGCTCAAGTTCCGGGCTCAGGACTACCCGGGGGCGGTCGATGCGCTCCAACGGCGGATCGCCCTTGACCCCGGCAGCGACGAGGCTTACTACTATATTGGTTTGTCGTACAAGGAGATGAAGCGGTACTCTGAAGCCCTGGAGGCGTTCCGGCAGGCGGCGACACTCGCCGACGGCAAGGCGGACCGGCAGTTCTGGCTGGGTGTTCTGTACGCTCAGCTCGATTCGGTCCCGCAGGCGAAGGGGAGGCTGCAGAAGTCGCTCGACCTGGATTCGACCGGGACCTTCTCGGGCGTCGCGTATCGGCAGCTGGGTTTTTACTCGTTGCTGGACAAGAACTACAGCGAGGCAATCCGCCTCCTCGAGCGCGCGGTCCAGCGGAACGAGAAGGACGTCCAGGCCTGGGTGTGGCTCGGGCAGGGTCAGCAGAACAGCGGGAACCGCCCGCGGGCCCTCGATTCGTACAAACGCGCGCTGGCTCTGGATGCGACACAGCCAGACGCGCTGAAGGGGATCAAGAGTCTCGGAGCAGGGGCTCCGCGGGAGGGAGGCTCACCATGAAGATTCGCGATGTGGGAAACATCACGATTGTGACCCCCAAGGGCTACCTGACCGGGGGCGATGAGACCGAGGAGCTCGAGCAGTCGATCAAGGGGCTGATCGACAAGGGCAGCAAAAACCTGATCATCAACCTTGCCGAGACCCAGCACCTGAACTCGACGGCGCTCGGCGTTTTGATCTCGGCGAACACGAACTACGTTCGCCGCGGGGGACAGATGAAGCTGTGCTCCGTGGACAAGCGCATCGAGAACATTTTCGTGATCACCAAGCTCTCGTTGGTGTTCGACGTCTATCCGAACGAAGAGCAGGCGATCGCGAGCTTCGCGGAGCGCGAAAAGGTCTAGCCGGCGGACGCGGGGCCCCCGCGTCGGACCGACGTAAGCCGCGGGATCGTCCCGCGCACAGTCGAGCCCCCGGCGACGGGGGTTTGAAGCCCGCCCGGGCGGGCGCGGAGGATCGGAGATCCATGAATCGTTTCGTCGTTCCACTCGGGTTCACGGCTGCGGGTGTCTTCTCGATCGCCTTGTGGTGGAACCTCCCGGCGCTCGGCGCGTTCGGCAACCAGATGAAGCAGGGAGGCCCGCTGGTCGCGGCCCTGATCATGCTGACCATCCTGCAGTTCACGTTCATCCTGGAGCGCATCTGGAGCCTGCGGAAGGCGCGCGGCCGCGGGCCGCTGCCGGCCTTCCTCAACGAGGTGCGCAAGCGTCTCCACACCAACGACGTGGACGGGGCGATCCGGGCGTGCGCGGCGCAGCGCGGATCCGCGGCCAACGTGATCCGGGCGGGGCTCGAGCGCTACATGCAGCTGCGAGAGGAGGGCGCCACCAAGGAGAAGATCGTGGCCGAGACCCAGGCGGCGATCCAGGAGGCCAACGGCCTCGAGGTGCCGCTGCTCGAGCGCAACCTGATCGCGCTCTCGACCATCGCCTCGATCGCGACCATGATCGGACTGCTCGGAACCGTCGTCGGGATGATTCGCTCGTTCGCGGCGCTCGGACACACCGGGGCGGTGGATGCCGCCAAGCTCGCGATCGGCATTTCGGAGGCGCTCATCAACACCGCGGGCGGCCTGTTCTGCGCGATCTCGGGAATCGTGGCGTACAACGTGTTCGTCACGCGAGTGGACAACTTCAACTACATGATGGACGAGGCCTCGTACGAGGCCGTTCAGCTCCTGGCGGCATCGAGCGACAAGCGGTAGGAGCCAAGACGCAATGCTCAAGAAGAAGCGCCGCATCGGGATCTCGATCGACATGACGCCGATGGTGGACGTGGCGTTCCTGCTCCTCATCTTCTTCATGTGCACGACGCAGTTCAAGCCGCCGGAGAAGGACAAGATCACTTTGCCCGATTCGAACTCCGAGGCCAAGTCCCCGGAGTCCGACATCATCACGATCGCGGTCACGGCGCCCCGGCCCGAGTTCGGCAACCAGTCGGGGGTTCGGGTCATCTACCGGCAGGGAGGGAACGAGGTGTCCCGCCTGCTTCCTCCCGACGCCGTGAAGTCGGACATGGGCACGGTGCTCTCGAACGCCCGGGCGGCGAATCCCCGGGCGCGCGTCATCGTCAAAATGGACAAGGACGCGCACTACGGCATCATGTCGGACATGATGTCAGCGCTCCAGGAGGCCAAGGCTCCGCGGTTCAACGTGCAGACCGAGCTCGCGGGCTCGGGCGGCCTGTTCAAGCAGACGAAGCACCCGTAAGGGCGGACGACGATGGGCGCGGTCGATCCTCCCCAACGAGAAAGGAAGGGCCCGAAGAAGGGCGGCGGGGTTCACCATCCGAAGCGGCGGGTGGGCATCCGCATCGACATGACGCCGATGGTGGACGTGGCGTTCCTGCTCCTGATCTTCTTCATGGTGACGACGGTGTTCCGCACGCCGCAGGCGCTCGAGATCAACCTCCCGCCCGATGAGAACGTGAAGATCGAGATCGCGGAATCCAAGGTGCTCACGGTTCGCGTGCTCCCCGACGACCGGACGTACTGGAAGCGCGGCACCGATCCTTGGGCCCGCACCAGCGTCTCGAGCCTGAGCGGGGTGTTCAAGAACTACAAGGGCAACAAGGACCTGGTGGTGGTGATCAAGATCGACCGCGAGGCGCCTTTCAACAACATGGTCCAGATCATCGACCAGCTGGACCTCGCGAGCCTGACCCGGTTTTCGCTCGGGACGCTGACTCCGCAGGAGAAGAAGGAGGTCGAAGCGCTGTGAGCGCACCGACCGTGTCGCTGTATCAGTTCATGCCCTACGGGGCGCCCGAGCTCAAGGAGGTCGCCCGCAAGTACCTGGTGCGCGCCCTGGGGGTCGCGAGCGCTGCGTGGCTCGTGCTGTTCATGCTCTCGATGGGAACCAGCGCGCTCCTGAGTCACAGGGCGAGGGAGACCAGCGTCGTGGTCGTTCCGTATCGCGAGCTGGCCGCGCCCCCTCCGCTCACGCAGGACGCTCCGCCCCCGCAGGTGGCGATCACGCAGCCGGTGGCCCCGCCGACGGTCGGCGTGGCTGTGCCGGTGCCGGACGCCGAGGCGCCGCCCGAGCAGACGATTGCCTCGCAGGAGGAGATCGCCCAGACCACCCCTGGCGTCGACGCCGGCAAGGGGGATCTGGTCGTTGCGCCTCCCTCCGACGATCTGCCTCAGTTCGGCGAGTACGTCTATGTCGAGGAGCTGCCCGAGGCGATCACGAAGGTCAAGCCCGACTATCCGGACATCGCACGCGAGGCAGGCGTTGACGGCGTGGTCCTGGTGCAGGCGCTGGTGGGCAAGGACGGAAAGGTAAAGGACGTGCGGGTGGTGAAGCCCATCCCGATGCTAAACGATGCGGCGATCGCCGCCGTCAAGCAGTGGGTCTTCAAGCCGGCGCTCTCGAACAACAAGCCGGTCGCGGTGTGGGTGGCCGTGCCGGTGCGCTTCTCGCTGCAGTGACGCCCCAGCCGGGGGCCGCGAACCGAGCCCGTCGTGGCGCTCGGCGCCCTGCGGCAGGGCATGGGGTGCCCATCGAGGCGGCCCGCGCCCAGGCGTCATTTCCCCGCGCCGGTCGTCGCCGATTTGACCGCGACGGAGCCTAATTCCTACTCTCGACCTGATTTGCCGTCCCTCGCCACCCCTCTACCAGGAGAGCAGGATGCTTCCGAGCGATTCCCCCACCCCCGCCGCGCCGCAGGCGCCTGCCGTCGTGCCCGTAGCTGCGCCGTCGGCCGAGCCGGGTTCGCCTTCGCCGATCCAGCGCGCGATCGCGATCTTCGTGCGTCCGGTGGCAGCGTGGGGCGGCTTACGCGAGCGATCGCAGTGGTGGATCCCGATGCTCGGGGTCCTGCTCGTGACCCTGGTCGGCTCGGTACTCATCTATCACAGGGCCCAGATCCCCACGATCATGGATGCCATGGAGGAGAAGGTTTCGAGCGGGCAGATGACGGCCGAACAGCTCCAGAGGATCGAGGATTTCTACAGCGGCCCCGCCGGGCTCGCGATCACGATCGGCACGACGGCGGTATCGCTGGCGGCTGTGCCGCTCATCATCGGGCTCCTCATCTGGTTCGCGGTCGGGTTCGTGCTGGGTTCGCCTTTCCGCTACCGTCATGCCCTCGAGGTCGCGACCTGGTCGTCCCTCGTGAGCGTGCCGCCCGTAATCCTGTGGGACGCGCTCGCGTGGATCCGCCAGAGCATGCACGGCGTGCACGTGGGTTTCGGCGTCCTGCTGCCAGATGCCGGCCCCGAGGACAAGCTGCTGCGCGCGCTGGGGGTGTTCCTGGATTGGATCGGCCCGTTTGGAATCTGGCACGTCGCGGTGGCGGTTCTGGGAGCGGCGTACCTCTCGGGCGCGCCTCGCAAGTCCGTGGCCTGGGCGCTGGGTGCGCTGTACGTCGTCTCCGGACTGATCGCAGCCGGCCTTGCGGCGCTCATTCCAGGGGGCGCCTGAACCGACGCAACCTTGTTTGCTCGAATGCGTAGGAACCAATGCGCCCGGCGGCGAACGCGGGGCTCCTACCGGAGGAAGGCATGACGAGAAACGCGCGAACGATCTTCCTGGCCCTGATGATTTCAGCCCTGTGGGGGACGTACTCCATGGGCGCCGAGCACAAGACGGCGGACGCCACGAGCGCCCCACGGGGGCCGCTCACGATCGACGAGGCCGTGAAGTTGGCGCTCGCGAACAGCTCGCAAATCATCGGGGCCGAGGCTTCGGTGTTGGACGCCCAGAGCGGAATCTACCGCTCCTACTCCGGGATCCTGCCCAGCATCAGTGCGGACGTGGCCGCGGCGCTCCGCGAGGATTTCGAGTCCTACAGCAGCACGCCCGTGATCTCGGGATCTTGGACGTTCCTCGACCTTTCCGCGCTCTCCGCTTGGTCCTCGGCCCGCAGCGGGCTCCACTCCGCGGAGCTGGCGTTCAAGTCCACGAGGCAGGGGGTTGCGCTGGACGCTCGCCGCAAGTTCTACGATGTCGTGAAGTCGATTCACCTTTCGCGGGTCTCGTCCCAGGCGCTGCGGCTCTCGCGCGACAATGAGCGCAGGGTGAAGGCGCTCTTCGACGTGGGCTCCGTCTCGCGCAGCGACCTCCTCAAGGCCCAGGTGCGGACGGCCCAGAGCGAGCTGGACTCGTTGGGAAAGCACAACGGGATCAGCGTCGCGCGCATCACGCTCGCGACGGCGCTCGGCATCGTGGAGAGGACGATGGGGGAAGTGGATACCGTCCTGACGGCCGAGGCCCAAGCCTACGACGAGGCCCAGATCCTCTCCGAGGCCGAGGCCGCCCGCCCCGACCTCAAGTCGGCGAAGGCAGACTGGAACGCCGCGCGGGCGAGCCTGCGCGCCGCCAATTATCTGCGGCTTCCCGCTCTGTTCGCCCGCGGGTCGTGGACCCTCAGGGGTCCCACCTCGACCTCCACGACCACGTTTGACGAAGCGGGTTTTTACTTCGGGTTGCCCGTCCAAGCGGGGGACAAGCTTTCCACGCGGGGCGACGCGGACCGCGCGTACACGGGCGAGATCGGGCTGACCTGGAATCTCTTCAGCGGGTTCGCCACGGAGGGCTCGATCGCCAGCAGTCGCGCCCGGGTCATGCGCGCGAAGGACAACTACGAGGCCCTCCATCGCAACCTGGCGAGCGAAGTCGAGCAGACGCTGCTCACGTACCGCGAGGTCGTGGCCGCGTATGGCGTTGCCCAGCGCGCCGTCGAGAGCGCCGAGGAGAACATGAAGCTCACCCAGCAGAAGTACAACGTGGGCTCCGCCACCATCCTCGACCTGATCGACGCCCAGGTGCAGCTCCAGCAGGCGGAGAGCGACATCGTTTCGGCGCTTGCGGGGATTCGGGTCGTCGAAGCGACGATCGAGAAGGTCCGCGGGCGCGGAGACTGATCCCACCCCCTGGGGGCGACGTTCGGATCGGCGTGAGCGACAGACGTAGGGGAGGAGCCGCACTCGCATGAAGAAGAAATGGATCTGGATCGGGCTCGGGGGGCTCGTGCTCGTGCTCCTCGTCGTGGCGAACGTCGCGCGGCAGTCGGCAGGCAAGATCGTGGCGGTGCAGTTCGCCCGCGTGCGCCGCGAGGACATCACAGCGCGCGTGCGCGCCCCGGGCAAGATCGAGCCCCGAACCCAGGTCAAGGTGAGCGCCGACGTCATGGGCAAGATCGTCCAGCTTCCGGTCAAGGAGGGCGACCGGGTGAAGCAGGGCCAGCTCATGCTCCAGCTCGACGACACGCAGTACCGATCCGCGCACAATCAGGCGCGCGCGGCCCACGCTTCGGCGGAAGCCCGGCTGAGCGAGACGGAGTCATCGCTCAAGGTCGTGCAGGCAAACTACCAGCGGCAGAAGGCGCTGTTCGAGCAGAAGCTGCTCTCCCAGGCCGAATGGGACCAGGCCAACACGAATTACGAGTCGGCGCGCGCGGCGGTCGCGACCGCCCGTGAGGAGGTGTCGCGGAGTCAGGCCGCGCTCGAGGGCGCGTTGGACAACCTGTCGAAGTGCCGGTTCCTCGCTCCCTTCGAGGGCGTTGTGAGCGCCCTCAACGTCGAGGCGGGCGAGGTCGTGATCACGGGCACGATGAACAATCCGGGGACCCAGATCCTCGTGGTCTCGGATCTCTCGCGCATGCTGGTCCGCGCGGACGTGGACGAGACCGCTGTCATGGACCTGAAGGTGGGACAGAAGGCGAAGATCACGGTGGACGCGCTCCCGGACACCTCGTTCGTCGGGACCGTGACCGAGATCGGCAATACCGCCAAGCGCACGATCACGGCCGGCTCCGAGGGGCAGACCAACTTCGAGGTGAAGGTGGTGTTCGACCAGGACGTTCCGCAGGTGCGACCCGGGATGACGGCCGACGTCGAGATCGAGACCGGGACGCACGCCAAGACGCTGGGCGTGCCGATCCAGGCGGTCGTGGTTCGCACCGAGCGCGAGCTGCAGCGTGCCGCGCACAAGGACCGGCCCGCGCGGCGCGCACGCAAGGACGGCACCATGCTCGCGGCAGATGACGACACGATCGGGCGCAAGGAGAAGGAGATCACGGGCATGTTCGTGGTGCGTGCAGGGTCCGCCACGTTCGTCCCGGTGCGCACCGGCCTCGCCAGCGAGACCGAGATCGAGGTCTTCGGCGACGCCAAGGAGGGCGAGTCCGTGGTTGCCGGTCCCTACAAGGCGCTGCGCGAGCTCAAGCCCAACACCAAGGTCAAGCAGGAGGCCGTAGGGAGCCGCGGCAGGAAGACCTGATGCTGATCTCCGTGCGTGATCTGCACCGCGTCTATCAGGTCGGCAGCGAGCAGGTTCACGCGCTGAACGGCGTGGACTTCGATGTGGCCCCCAACGAGTACCTCGCGGTCATGGGCCCATCGGGCTCCGGCAAGTCCACGCTGATGAACATCATCGGCTGCCTCGACACCCCGACCGGCGGGTCCTACCGGCTCAAAGACCGTGAGATCGGCAAGCTCTCGGACGACGAGCTGGCGAAGATCCGAAACCAGGAGATCGGGTTCGTCTTCCAGACGTTCAATCTGCTGCCGCGCGCGGATGCGCTGCACAACGTGGAGCTGCCGTTGGTCTACGCCGGCCTCAAGCACGAGGAGCGCCGCCGCCGTGCGCGCGAGGCGCTCGATCTGGTCGGGCTCGGCGACCGCATGAAGCACCGCCCCAACGAGCTCTCGGGCGGCCAGCGTCAGCGGGTGGCGATCGCCCGCGCGCTCGTGAACAAGCCCAGCATCATTCTCGCGGACGAGCCGACCGGCAACCTGGACACGGCGACCGGAGAAGAGATCATGGCCGCCTTCGCGAACATCTGGAAGGCCGGCAACACCGTGATCCTCGTCACCCACGAGGCCGACATCGCCGCCCACGCGCACCGCGTCGTGCGCATGCGCGATGGGAAGATCGCCAGCGACGAGCGGCGCGGGCCGCGCGGCGAAGGCGATCCCGGCGCCCGCCCCGGCGGTGTGACCACGGGAGCGGCACGATGAATCCGCGCGAGAGCGCAGGCATCGCGCTCACCGCCCTGCGCGCGAACAAGCTGCGCTCCTTCCTCACGCTGCTGGGGACGATCATCGGCGTGATGTCGGTGATCGCGGTGCTGTCCTTCGTCGAAGGGCTCAACCGCTTCGTCTCGGACAAGCTGCTCAACGCCGGCGCCAATGCCTTCTGGGTGGACCCGTACGGGTTCGTCACCAGCCAGGAGCAATGGGACGCGGTCAAGAACCACCCGCCGATCACGATGGACGACGCGGATGCCTTGCGCCTCGGCGTGCCCCACGCGGCGATGGTCGTGGCGCAGGCCGACGCCCGCGTGGCTGCGCTCTTCCGCAACCAGATCGTGAGGGGCATCGCTGCCCGCGGCCGCGGCCCGGGCTTCGAGGTCGTCGACGACTACGCCCTGGCGATGGGCCGCAACCTGACCGAGCAGGACGACCTGCGCCGCCAGCTGGTGTGCGTGCTGGGCTCGGAGGTCTCCGACGAGCTGTTCCACGGGCGCGACCCGCTGGGCCGGCACGTGCGCCTCGGCGCCGAAACCTACGAGGTGGTCGGGGTGATGGCCCCCAAGGGCAAGGTGTTCGGCCAGAGCCAGGACCGATTCGCCGCCATCCCGATCCGCACGTTCCTCAAGTACAAGAGCGACCAGCGCACGGTGACGATCGCGGTGAAGAGCGTGGACCAGGCCTCCCTGCCGGTCGCCCAGCAGGAAACCCGCAACATCCTGCGCGGCCGCCACCACCTGCGCCCCGGCATGGCCGACAACTTCGGGATCACGACTTCCGACAACGTGCTCGACCTCTACCGCAACCTCACAGGCGGCATCTTCGTGGTCACCATCGGCGTGGCCGCGATCTCCCTGCTCGTGGGCGGGATCGTGATCATGAACATCATGCTGGTGTCGGTCACCGAGCGCACGCGCGAGATCGGCATCCGCAAGGCGATGGGTGCCACGCGCCGCGACATCCTGGCGCAGTTCCTGGTCGAGGCCACAACGCTCTCCTTGACCGGCGGCCTGATCGGGGTGGCCGCGGGCGTCGCGCTCGCGCTGCTCGCCGGCGCGCTGTCGCCGCTGCCCACGGCGGTGAGCATGCCCGCCGTGGCGATGGGCATCATCATGTCCGCCGCCATCGGCATGTTCTTCGGCTCGTTTCCGGCATGGCGCGCCGCGCGGCTCGATCCGATCGAGGCGCTGCGCTACGAGTAGCGCATGAATCTCTTCCTGCTGCGCGAGACCTTGGGGATGGCCTCCCGGTCGCTGGTCGCCAACCGGCTGCGCTCGGTCCTTGCGTTGCTCGGAATCGTGATCGGCGTGGCCACCCTGATCGGCATGGTCGCGCTCATCAACGGCTTCCAACGCTCCTTCCAGCGCAGCATCCAGTCCTTCGGCAACAACACCATCTACATTCGCCGCATCCGGCCCGGAGTGATGCTGGGCGGCGACGTGCCCGACAGCCTCAAGCAGCGACGCGCCTTCACCATGGACGACGCCGGAGCGATTCTCGCCCAGTGCCCGGCGGTCCGCGCGATCGCTCCTTTCAAGTGGACCTTCGGGGACCTCAAGCTGTCCTATCGCGGCCGCGCGGCGCGCAGCACGTTCTGCTACGGCACCAACGAGAACTACCTGTTGACGCACGGCTACGACCTGGCGCGCGGCCGCTTCTTCACGGAGGAGGAGGTGCGGCGCAACGCCGACGTCGTGGTGCTGGGGAAGGACACGCGCGAGACCTTGTTCCACGACGCGAGCGGCATCGGAGAGCGCGTGCACATCAACGGCATCCCGTTCACGGTGATCGGTGAGTTCGAGGCCAAGGGCCGCATGCTGGGCAACAACTTCGACCAGGTGGCCGCCGTTCCCTACACGACCATCGACAAGCACTTCCCGGTTCCGGAGGACGCCCCGATCTGGTTCCCGAAGCGCGGGGAGCTGTTTCTCGACGCCATCGCCACCTCCCCCGAGGAGATCGACCGCGCCCAGCAGCAGATCATCGAGGTGCTGCGCATCCGCCGCCATTTGCCGAGCAGCAAGGGCAACAACTTCGTGGTGTTCACCGACGACGCGTTCCTGTCGCTCTACAACGCGATCACCGGTGGCGTGTTCGCCCTGATGGCGCTGATCTCCTCCATCGCGCTGCTGGTCGGCGGGATCGGGGTGATGAACATCATGCTCGTGGCGGTGACCGAGCGCACTCGCGAGGTGGGCGTGCGCAAGGCGCTGGGAGCGCCACGCCGCGCGATCCTCGCCCAGTTCCTGATCGAGGCCGTGGTCCTGACCGCAGCCGGCGGAGCGATCGGGGCCCTGGTGGGGGCCGGCGTGTCCTGGATCGTCCACGCAGCGAGCCAGATGCCCACCTATGTCTCGTTGTGGTCGGTGATCACCGGGATCACGTTCTCGGCGATCGTGGGAATCTTCTTCGGCCTCTACCCCGCGATGCGCGCCTCCCGGCTCGACCCCGTGGACTCGCTGCGCTACGAGTGAGTTCGCCGCCGTTGCCCGGAGGAGGGCGCCCCCCTCACGACCCGGCACACGCGCTCGCGGCGCCACCTGAAGCATGAACGTTCGCGAGAGCGCCGGAATCGCGCTCGCGTCGCTGCGCTCGAACAA
Organism: Candidatus Eiseniibacteriota bacterium; assembly: GCA_005893185.1. Classification (GTDB taxonomy): domain Bacteria; phylum Eisenbacteria; class RBG-16-71-46; order RBG-16-71-46; family RBG-16-71-46; genus WS-2. Next base: position 277 of record VBOS01000398.1, on the reverse strand, counting down.
GCTGCGCTCCTTCCTCACGCTGCTCGGCGTGATCATCGGCGTCTCCTCCGTGATCGCCGTCCTGTCGCTGGTCCAGGGCCTCAACCGCTTCGTCTCCGATCAGCTGATGTCGGCCGGGTCCAACGTGTTCACCCTGGACAAGATCGGATTGGCGCTCGAGTTCAACACGGTGCGCGATCGCCTCAAGCGCCGCGATCTCACGTCGGACGACGCGGCGGCGATCGCGCTTCTCAGCCCACACGTGTCCGTGGCCGCCGCGGAGCGCGAGGGCGTGGCT
>VBOS01000397.1 GCA_005893185.1 Candidatus Eiseniibacteriota bacterium | reverse complement strand
GGCGGGCTCCGGAGCGGCTTCTCCGGCACGCCCTTGCCCGGCAGCTCGAGCAGGAACCAGGGCGCGAGCGCGTAGGGAAAGCGCACCGCCAGCGTGTCTGGATCCAGCGAACGGGCGGACCACAGCGCGTGGGTGGTGTCGCGCTCGAGCGCGAAGTATGGAAGCCCCGCCCCACGACGGCCCATGGCGCGCGCGATGCCGCGCACAGCCCGTGGACTGCGCTCGCGAAAATCCTGAGGGCGGGCATGCACCGCGTCGGGAGCGTAGAGCCACCCCCGATTCACCAGGACGGCCAGCGAGTCGCCCGGCAGGACGAGCGGCGTGACCACCTCCACCCCGGGCAGCTCCGCCTGCCCGCGGCCGGAGAGAAGCACCTGGCGTGACTCGTCGAAGGCCCCGAACACCTCGATCCGCCGGTCCTCGACCGTCGGCATGCCCGGCAGCGGCTGCGCCACCTCGAGCGGCTCAGCCGCGAGCGCCGAGCTGAGCGAAACCTGCCAGAAGCCCAGCCGCACGCACAGGCTGGCGGCCGCGAGACCGATCGCCAGCACCGCGAGGGTGCCCGGTTTCATGCCGGTCGGCTCAGGCGCTGGGCTTGGGAGCGGGGGGCGGCAGGTCGAACGCCACGACAGCGGCCTGGAAGCCGCAGGTCTTGTGGGCGCTGTCGCAGAAGGGTTTGTTGCCGGACTGCCCGCAGCGGCAGAGGGATACGCGGGTTCGTCCGGCCAGGCCGAAGGGCCTCCCCTCCTGGTCGACGACCTCGAAGTCGCCCTCGACTCGGAGCGAGCCGTTGTTCATCACCGTGATGCGGGTGGTTGCCATGCCTTCCTCCCTGCGGGCTGCGGAGCGCGGGGCCCTAAGGCCGACGCGGCCGGACCCGGCAATGTAGCAACCCTAGGGGGGCAGTTGAAACCGGACGGCTCCCCGTGGCGTAATCTCCATGTCACCGGTGCCTGCGGCGGCAGGCGTCTGCCTGCCCACGGCCGCAGCCGGGCGGACGACTGGAGGGTCGCTCAGGTGGCTGAGCTTCTGGTGGGTGGCGTGCTCTTTCTGACGGCGCTGATGGTTCTCGGCATCATCGGGTTCGTGTTCTCGCTCGTCTTCTCGCTCGTGCTGCTTCCCTTGAAGCTGCTCGGATTCATGCTCCGGGGCGTTGCCGCCCTTCTCCTGCTGCCGATCCTGCTGGTCGTAGGGCTCGTAGGGGTTCTGGTGTTCGGCGCCGGCATGATCGCGTGCCTGGTACCAGCCCTGCCTTTGTTGCTCATCGGGCTCGGCGTCTGGTGGCTGGTCAAGCGGCGCCAGCCCGCAGCGCCGGCGCACTAGCCTCTTAGGGCCGGCGGGGCCGTGCGTACGGCGCTTGCGCGCGCCGCCCCCTATCCCGCATTCTGCCCAGCCGCTCACATCGAAGCATCGTCTCCACATCAGGGCGCATCGCATGTCTCCCGACTTCATCTACACCATGAAGGACCTCCGCAAGGTGGTCCCGCCCAAGCGCGAGATCCTGAAGGGGATCTGGCTCTCGTTCTTCTACGGCGCCAAGATCGGCGTGCTGGGCCTGAACGGCGCGGGCAAGAGCTCGCTGCTGCGGATCATGGCGGGAGTTGACCCGGACTTCATCGGCGAGGCCTTCCTCGGCAAGGGCTACACGGTCGGGCTGCTCGACCAGGAGCCCCGGCTCGACCCCAAGAAGAACGTGCTCGAGAACGTACAGGAGGGAGTTGCCGCGAAGCTGGCGGTGGTCAGGCGCTGGAACGAGATCAGCGCGAAGTTCGCGGAGCCGATGGGCGAAGATGAGATGAATCGGCTCCTCGAGGAGCAGGCGAAGGTCCAGGATCGCATGGACGCCGAGAACCTGTGGGAGCTGGACCGCCAGCTCGAGATCGGCATGGACGCGCTGCGCTGCCCGCCCCCTGAGGCCGACGTCACCAGGATCTCGGGCGGCGAGCGCCGTCGCGTCGCGCTGTGCCGGCTGCTGCTCCAGCGACCCGACCTGCTGCTGCTCGACGAGCCCACCAACCACCTCGACGCCGAGTCGGTGGCATGGCTCGAGCGCTTCCTCAAGGAGTACCCGGGCACGGTCGTGGCGGTCACGCACGACCGCTACTTCCTCGACAACGTCGCGGGCTGGATCCTGGAGCTGGATCGCGGCGCCGGCATCCCGTGGGAGGGCAACTACTCTTCGTGGCTCGACCAGAAGCACACGCGGCTCGCGCAGGAGGAGAAGGCCGAGAGCGCGCGCCAGCGCACGCTCGAGCGCGAGCTGGAGTGGGTGCGAATGGCCCCGCGCGCCCGGCAGGCCAAGGGCAAGGCGCGGCTCGCGGCGTACGAGAAGCTGTTTGCGGAAGAGGGCGTGCAGAAGGTCGAGCAGGTCGAGATCTACGTTCCGCCCGGGCCCCGGCTCGGCAACGTTGTGATCGAGGCCGAGCGGCTGCGCAAGGGCTATGGCGACAACCTGCTGATCGAGAGCCTGTCGTTCAAGCTCCCCCCCGCGGGCATCGTGGGCGTGATCGGGCCCAACGGCGCGGGCAAGACCACGCTGTTCCGCATGATCACAGGGCAGGAGAGGCCGGACGCGGGGGCCTTGCGCCTGGGCGAGACGGTGAAGCTCGGCTACGTGGACCAGAGCCGCGATTCACTGCCCGCCGACGCCAACGTCTGGGAGGCGATCGCAGAGGGCAAGGACGCGATCGAGCTGGGCAAGCGCTCGGTCAACTCGCGCTCCTACGTCGCCTCGTTCAACTTCCGCGGCGCCGACCAGCAGAAGCGCGTGAAGGACCTCTCCGGGGGCGAGCGCAACCGGGTCCACCTCGCGCGCGTCCTGAAGAGCGGCGCCAACGTCCTGCTGCTCGACGAGCCCACCAACGACCTGGACGTGGACACGCTGCGCGCGCTCGAGGAGGCGCTGCTCGCATTCGCGGGGTGCGCGGTCGTGATCTCACACGACCGCTGGTTCCTCGACCGGATCGCGACCCACATGCTGGCCTTCGAGGACGGGGCGAAAGTGGTGCGGTTCGAAGGCAAGTACCAGGATTACGAGAAGAACCGCCACGAGCGGCTCGGCGCAGATGCCGACCAGCCGCATCGCATGCGCTACAAGAAGCTGGTTCACACCTAAGCGCGACGAGCCGGGGCTCAGCCCCACGATGAGCTCGCGCCGCTTCGATCCCCGCTTCTACCGCGATCCGCGCCCCAGCCCCGCGCTGATCCGCGCCCTGGGACCCCTCAACCGCCATCTCGTGCTGCGCGGGCTGCTCGGTCTCGAGGACATCGACTTTCCCGCCGCCGACGTCGAGCGGCTGCGGAGCGCCGTGAATCCGGGCACTGCGGCCTTCCTGGGGCCCAACCACCCGGAGTTCTTCACGGACTGGATGCTCGACAAGGAGGTCTCGCGCCGGGTCTCGCCGCTCATGGCGCACTGGGCCGCGTACGACATCGTGAACATGAACCCGGTGGCGCAGTGGTTCTGGCTTCGCAACAACCTGATCGCCAACGCCCCCGGTGGCGGCGGCAAGGAGTACTCCGTGCGATGGGCCATCGCGGGCCATGGCGTTCTGCTCCATCCGGAGGGCGGCGCGACCTGGCAGGGCGACCGCGTGAGCCCGCTGGTGCCGGGCATCGTGGACATGGCGTGGCAATGCCGCCACGCGATCGACACGACGAAGCTCCCGAGGCCGGTGTTCGTCGTGCCGGTGGTGTGGAAGCTCCACTTCGCTCGGGATGTCGGCGCGGGACTGAACCGCGAGATGAGCGGCATCGAGCGCGCGCTCGCGCTGCCGGCCGGCACCGGGCTCGAGGTCGGACGGCGTTTCGCAGCCCTGCAACGGAACCTGCTCGTCCGCCAGTGCAAGCGCTTCCGATTCACCGGGGTCTCGCCCGATCTGGCGGAACCGGCGTACTTCGAAGCCCAGGCGCGCTTCGCATCGTTCCTCCGCGCCGACCTGGAGGGGCGTTACGGCGAGGTCACGGCCGAGGGCTGGCGCATGCTCCACCTGCTGCGGCGCGCAATCCATGCGCGCGCCGAAGAGGATCCCGAGCGAGCCCGGGACGACCGCCGCCGGATCGAGGAGCTGACGCGTCTCATCGCATTCGATCCGGCGCTCTACGATCGAGCAGCTCTGACGCAGGAGCAGATCGCCGAGAATCTCAAGCGCACCCGCGCCTCGCTGATGCGGCACGGCGCGGCGAACGCGCTGCACAACCTGATTCCGGTTGCCGTCGGCCCGCGGGTGGCCCACATCCGCGTACCCGCGCCATTCGCCGTGCACGAGGCGGATGAGACGCCGAACGACGAGGTGGCTCGAGCG
>VBOS01000050.1 GCA_005893185.1 Candidatus Eiseniibacteriota bacterium | reverse complement strand
GGGCGAGCTGCTGGTCTATCCGTTCTTCGAGTACTACTACGACAACAATACCGAGTACACGCCTTCCTCGCTCGGCCACGTGGGCGACCAGACCTTCCACGCCAAGTTCCGGGCCTCCGAAGGAATCCTGTTCTTGGGCTACGGCATCAACGAGCGCGTCGCGGTCGAGATGGAGGCCGCCGTGATCAAGGCCCGGCAGGAGAAGGACCCCGCCGATCCCTCGGCCGTCCCTCCCGTGATCGAGGAGTCGGGGACCGGAGACGTCGAGGGGCAGCTTCACGTCAAGCTGCTCGACGAGACGGACCACCACCCTGCGCTCTACACGTACTTCGAAGCCGTCAGCCCCCAGGAGAAGGACAAGCTGCTGATCGGGACGCCCGATTGGGAGTTCGCGCTCGGGGCACACGCGATCCGCGGCTACATGTGGGGAACGCTCACGCTGCGGGCGGCCGCGTCCTACAAGCTGGAGGACAAGACCCTCGACATGGGCGAGTACGCGATCGAATACCTGCGGAGCCTGTCCGGTCGCTGGAAGGTCTATGCCGGCGTGGAAGGTGAGCAGAGCGACGTGGCCCTGATCGCCGAGGCGCAGTGGCACTTCTCGCGGTCGGCGTACCTCAAGCTCAACGACTCCGTGGGACTCACGCCCAATGCGACGGACAACGCGCCCGAGGTGGGCGTCATGTTCTCGTTTGGCGGAAAGTGAGCCCGCCGCTTCAGACCGCCCTCGTCACATCTCCGAGCGCCGCGATCGCCGCGCGGAGTTGATCGTCGGCCAGGTAGGGCGCGGGCCCCAGCCTCAGCAGGTCGCCGCGGACGTCGGTCGAGACTCCGCGCGCCTTGAGCCGCGCCGAGATCTCGCCGGCGCGCGGGCTCCGGAGCGCGAGGAAGCCGCCGATGCGCTCGGGCGGCACGGAGCGGTCCCGCGCGATCACGCCCGGGTCGAGGTCGAGCGCGTCGAAGCGCTCGGCGAGCAGTCCGATCTGATGACGGCTCACAGCCCGCAGCAGCTCGGGCGTGAGCCTCTGCTCCTCGAAGAACTCGAAGACGCGGGCCGCGCGGTAGTGGCTCGCCGGATCGTACGTCGCGCCGGCCCAGCGCGCAGCTCCGTCGCCGTACGCCACCGGCGCGGCCGGAGGCCGCGCGAGGCTCGCGAACTCGCTGAACCATCCGGTGAGCAGCGGACGCAGTCGCTCCCGACCCGGCGGCACGCGCAGGAAGCAGTTCCCTTCGCCGAGCTGGCAGTACTTGTAGCCGCCGCCCACCACGAACGCGCCTTCGAGCCCTTCGCCCTCGAGCGAGAACGGCACGACGTTGAGATGGTGATAGGCGTCCACCAGCAGCTCTGCGCCCTGGCCATGGCAGGCTCCGAGGAGCGCGCCCAGGCCGGGCACGACGTGCGCGTTGCCGAAGAGCACAGACGAGACCAGCACCAGCGCCGTGCGGCCATCCACGGCGCCGGCCAACCGCTCGGCGAGACTCGAGGACGGATCTGCGCTCACCTTGACCACCTCGATCCAGCTCTCATCTGCCAGGCGGTCGAGCTGGCGCCGGATGGTGTGGAACTCGCCGTCCGTCGTCACGAGCCGCGGGCGCCTTCCCAGCGGCAGCGCCGAGAGCAGGCGCGTCACCAGCTCGTGCGTGTTCTGGCCGAGGGCGATGATGCCCTGTGAGTCGCCGAGCAGCCGCGCGAAGCCGCTGCGCACCCGCTCGGCCTTCTCCGCGGCCCGCTCCCACTTCTCGTCCACTTGCTCGGCCGCGTCGTTCCACGCATCGGCCTGTCCCTCGAAGCCGACGTCGGGCCACGCCTGGTGCGAGTGCCCGGTGAGCAGCAGCCGCTCGGCCACGCGGAAGCGCGAGTAGTGCCGGGCGAGTGGGTTCACGCGCGCCGTGAGATCGGCGAGCGCGAGCGCGGCCCGCGCCCCCGAATTCGCGGCAGCTTCGCCCGCCCGATCCGTCACCGCGCGTGCCCGAGATCGGTGCGGATCGCCCACAGGTCGGGGAACACGGGCCGGTTGAGCGTGGTCATGAGGTAGGCCGCGCCCTCCGACCCGCCCGTGCCGATCCGCGCGCCGATCGTACGCTGCACCATCTTCACGTGCCGGTAGCGCCACTCCTGCAGCCCCTCGTCGAGGTCCACGAGCCGCTCGCACAGCGTGCTCACCATCGGATCCCGGCGGTAGATCTCGATCAGGACCTGCTGCAAGCGCGCTCCAGCAGCTAGCGCGGCACCGGGTGCCCGGCCGCTGCGAGGAAGCGCAGGAACGCGTCCCACACCGTCGGCTCGCCCATGCGGCGCTCCAGCCGCCTGCGATGCTCGCTGCCCGCCGGGTAGCGGTCGAGCGCCGCCCGGGTCTTGAGGCCGAGCAGGAACTCCAGCTCGCGGAACTGGAACGACTGGAATCCGCTTCCCGACTCGAGGCGCTCGCGGAACGAGAGGAACTCGAGCGGGGTCATGGTCTCGAGCACGTCGATCTGGGCGACCGCCACCTTGAGGATCGTGAGGACGCGCTTGAGGGTCGCGAGCGCGCGCGGCGTGTCCCGCTTTCCCAGCAGGGCCTTCAGGTAGTCGAGCTCGTGCAGCATCTCCTTGAACCACAGCTC
>VBOS01000395.1 GCA_005893185.1 Candidatus Eiseniibacteriota bacterium | reverse complement strand
TTGTCCCCCCAGTCGTTGAGGACGAACAGCACAGCGACCACGTCGGGGTCGTAGCGCCTGCCCCATCTCCGGTAGGCGAGATATTCCTGCGTTGTGCCGAGGCCGCCGCGACCGAGCCCGATCACCTCGACGTGGCGCCCAGCTGGCGCCTTCGCATCGAGCGCCCGCTCGAGACGCTTGTGGAATGTGCTGTCGAGCGGCACCTCGAGTCCTGCGACGTAGGAATCGCCGCAGAAGAGAATGCGCATCGTGCCCGGGGGCTTCTTCTCGGCGTAGTCGCGGTCGCGCCAGCCTGCGGCGTTGATGCGGCCCTGCGAGAAGCCTTCGGTCGTCCAGCGATAGGGGGCGCCCGGTCGCCACAGGCTGCCGATCGTGCGATCCGGCACCACGAACGACGGATTGTAGCCCGCCAGCCGCAGCCCCGCTTCGGCGAGCAGCAGCGAGAAAGCGATGCCCGCGGCCAGCAGTCCGAGGTTTCCGAGCAGGCGGTTCATTCGTCCCAGCCCCGAAAACTCCGGCGCGAGCAGGAGCTTCGCTACTGCGTCTTCTGTGCCTTGGGGATCGCGACGACCAGGGCCTGGCTCAGCAGCCCCTTTCCGAGCAGGCTGTTCGCCTTCGCCTCCGCCGTGCCCCGGTGCGGGTAGCTCCCGAGCAAGACGTGGTACGAAGTGTCTTCGCCCTCGCCCATCGACACCACGGAGGCCGCGAGCCCCGTCGACTGCTTGAGCGAGGCCGCCACTTCGTTGGCCTTGGCCTCGTCGAGGTACTGGCCGGTATCGATTCCGAACGGGCCGGCCTCCTGTGGCACGGCGGCGGCACCGCTGTCCGCCTTGGCACTCGCTGCGCCGGCCCCGGCGGCCGCGCCCCCGGCGGCAGGCTTCCCGTCGGCGGCGCCGGCTGCCGGGGGCGCCTTGGCGGCTGTGGCGCCGGAAGCTGCTGCTGCCTTCTTCGCCTTCTCGGCCAGGATCTGGCGCTGCTTCCACTTCGGGAGGGCGGCGAAGGCGATCGAGTCGGCGCGCGCGATCGCGGCCAGGCTGTCGGCCATGCGTACCTTGGCCAGCGAGTCGGCCACGAATTCGTCGCGCACCGCCGCGGCCTTGGCGGCGGCGGCGAGAGCTTCCTTGTGCTTGTTGTTCTGGTACATCCACCACGCGCCCCCGATCACGGCGACGATCACCACCACGGTGATGATGGTGCCGACCGGAGACCGGTTCTGCTTCAGGAAATCGAAATCGTCACCGCTGCTCGGTGCTTCGAGCTTCTGGCGCAGGCGCGGCGGAAGCCACACGCCGCCGGCTGCCGGCTCCTGGGACGTTTCGGGCTTGGGATCCTTGTCCTCGGGCTGGTTCACGGTGATTCCTCAGAGTCGAACGTTTGCGCCATGCCCGGTCCAGAGTCGCCCGGGCTTCAGTCCGGTCGCGCAGTATGCCACACCTCCCGATTTGCCGTGGGCAGGGGGGAGCCGCCAGGCAGCCGCCCCATCTTCTCGCGGGCCGGGGCGCGTTGTTCTATGCTCATCCCACGGAGGGGCCGGCACGACCCCCGCGCACGTGCCCCTCCGGGCCGATTCAGGGCGCGTGGACATACCTCATGGCTGCGCCACGCGTCGGGACAGGAGGGCTGCCATGCTTGAAGCTCCCGTCACCAGTGTACGCACAGACGCCGAACTCGTCCGGATCCTCGTGGTCGACAAGAAGCTCAAAATGCCGCTTCAGAAGCACACCATCTACTACCACGATACCGGCCGCAGCGAACCCGCCACGCCCGGGAGGCCCAACGAGGTCGTCTGGCTCGCGTGGGGACTGAGTCCGGGTCAGAAGGTGATGATCAAGGCGAAGACCTCTTCCAGGAACCAGGGGAACATGGCCCTGGACGATCACGGCCCGATCCTCACCGGGAGCAACCCGTTGTACAGCGGGAAGACGAAAGGCGTCGGCTCGAGCTGGTTGTATGACGTCGTACTCCTCGATGAGGATGGGACCCAGCTCGACGTGATCGACCCCAACGTCATCATCGAGCCCGATCCCTAGGCTCCTGACGAAGCCGGGTTGTCCAGCTCGATCTTTCTGGCGGCTCGATTTCCCGGCGTGACGAACGGAGCCCGGGACGAATGGACTCAGCGCCCCGGGGTCCGAGGCGCGACGAGGTGGACGAACTCCGTGTCGCCGGCGAGCGAGCGGAACTCGTCCTCGTCGCGCAGCATCGTGGTCGAGAAGCCGAGCCCGATCGCCTTCCGCAGGGCGGCGATGGCTTCGTCGCGGTGGCCGCACACCGCGTGAATTCTGGCGACCGTGTGGGCGTACTGCGCGTCGTCCGCCGGCAGCCTGGGCAGCAGGTCGCCGAGGTACCGCTCCGCTTTCGAGCAGTCACCGGTGTTCGCGACACAGAGCGCGTACTGGACCGCCGATTCCCGGTCCTCGGGATTCAGCACCAGCGCCTCCGCGAAGAGGCGCGCCGCCTCGCTCTGCTCGCGGCGTGCGAGGTCGCGTTTTCCCCGCCGGATGTAGAGATCTCCGAGGTTCTGGCGCCACTTGGGGTTCTTGGGCTCGAGGCTGACCGCGAGAAGGTAGAACTTCTCGGCCTCATCGAGACGCCGCGCGAAGAAGTAGGCAGTCGCGATGTTCGAGGCCATTGAACCCTCCTTCACGGGGGCGGGAAGGCGCTCGTAGACCGAGATGGCCTCATCGTATTTCCCCTCCAACATGGCCACACCACCGAGGTACGAGTACCCACGATTCAGCTCCGGCGCGAGTCGGATGACCTCCTCGAACGCTGCGCGCGCCCCCGCGTAGTCTCCCTTCCGGGTCAAAGCCGCGCCCATGTTGCTCCAATTCCTCCAGTAGCGGGGTCGCAGCTCGGTCGCGGTTCTGGCACTGGCCAGCGCCCGATCCAGATTGCCGGCGTCCTGGTAGGCGGCCGCAAGGTGGCGATAGGCCTCATCCCAGTTCGGGTTGACGCTCAGGATCGCGCCCAGCTCCGCGATCGACTCGGCGTAGCGACCGGCGCCACGGAACATCTGCGCCCGCGCGAGGCGCGCCTCGAGCAGCCCCGGGTTGAGCTGGATCGCGTTCTGGGATGCCTCCTCCGCGCGGCGGAACGCGTCGGGATCCTTGGTTCGAGTGTAGATGCGGAACAGGGCCTTGCTGCGGGCGGCGTGGGCCAGGGCGAAGTTCGGATCGAGCGCGAGGGCGCGATCGCAAAGCTCCACCGCGCGCTCGGGAGCCGCGGGATCGTCTGTGAGGTCGAGGTACCGGCTGGCCTGCAGGTAAGCGTCGTAGGCTTGGGGCGAAGCGGTGGGCGCGCGCGCGAGGTCGGGGAGTTCGGCTGGCCGCGTGCCCCCGGACACGGCGCGCGCGACGTCGCGGACAACTTCCCGCTCGAGCCGAATCAAATCGTCCACGGCGCGCTGGTAGGTGCCCGTCCAAGTCACGAAGCCACTCCCGCCGTTGACGAGCTGCGCGTCGAGCTGGAGCATCCCGCTCCGCTTCAGGATCGAGCCCTCGAGCACGGCCTGGACCCCCAGTTCCCGGGCGATCTCCTTGACGCTCTTGTCGCTCCCTTGATAGGTCCAGGCCGTCGTATGGCTCACGACGTTGAGCGGGCGGACCCGCACCAGGTCGCTCAAGACGTCCGCTGCGAGGCCCTGGCACAAGTAGTCGACGCCCGGGTCACCCGTGAGGTTGCGGAACGGAAGCACGAGGAGGCTCTGCGGGGGCGCCGGAGGCCGGGTCTTGATCCACAGAACGGCGCCGACTGCGACAACTGCCGCGAGTGCCACGATCCCCACGGCGATGCGCAGGCGCGGCACGCGCTTCTTCGTGGGCAAAGCGCCCGTGAGCGCCGCCGCGAACTGGGAGGCCGTGCGGAAGCGGTCGGCCGGCGTCTTGGCGAGGGCCTTGGCGAGCGCGCGCGAGGCCGCCGCCGGCACCGCCGGCCGCAGCGCCGTGACCGGACGTGGCTCGACGGTGAGATGCTGGCTCACCAGGATCTCGTTCGTCGCTCCGGTGAACGGCGGCTGCCCGGCCAGCATCTCGTAGAGAACGCAGGCCAGGCTGTAGATGTCGCTGCGCCCGTCCACGTCGGGGTTTCCCACGGCCTGCTCGGGGCTCATGTAGGCGGGAGTGCCGATCACCGAGCCCACCGGCGTGACCTGCGAGCCGCCCGCAACGTGGATCGCGCGCGCGATCCCGAAGTCGGCCACCACCGCCTGGCCATCGGAGAGCAGGATGTTCTCCGGTTTCACGTCACGATGGACGACGCCGTGGCGGTGCGCGTCGTCGAGCGCCTCCGCCACCTCGCGCGAGAGCCGGAGCGCGTCCTCCACCGGAAGCTGGTGCTCGCGGGTCAGGCGCTCGCGCAGGGACTCGCCCTCGACGTGGGGCATGACGTAGTAGACCAGGCCGTCCGCCGTGCCGGATTCGAGCATCGGCAGGATGTGCGGATGCTGAAGGCGACCCGCGATCTCGATCTCGCGCAGGAAGCGGTCGGGCCCGAGGATGGCGGCAAGCTCGGGATCCAGCACCTTGATCGCGACCGATCGATGGTGCCGGACGTCCTGCGCCAGGAAGACAGACGCCATGCCGCCGCGGCCCAGGACGTGGTCGATCTCGTAGGTGCTGGCAAGGGCCGCCCGGGCTCGTTCGATGAGTTCGGCCATGTGTTCACTCTCCGCGACAGAACCGGGCGAAACAGATCGAGGCTATCACAGTCACAGCTGGGGCGACCGAAGCATCGGCTCGGGCGCGGCAAGCGGGCCGGCGGCGCCGGGAGAAATAAGCGCACATGCGAGCTGGGCTCGGCGACGTCTCACCTTCTCGGCTGGCGGTTCGCGAATGGCCCGGCTAGGATGTGTTGAGGGCTGGGGTCGAGGTCCGCCGGTCCGGCCCCCGAATCGAAGTCGTCCACCCCCCTACCCGGAGTCGTGCCATGCGTCGCATCGCCCCGATTGCCCGCGTGATGCTCGTCCTGCTCGCAGCTTTGGCCCTCGCGACCGCCTTCGCGAGCGCCGCCGAGCAGCCTTCGATCGAGAAGTTCCTGAAGATCCGCACGCCGGCCTCCCCGGTGCCCCTGCCCGACGGGTCGTTGCTCGCGATCGACCGCCCGGACGGGATTTTCCAGCTCTACCGTTTCGTGCCCGGCGCTGCGGCCGGAGGGGGTGAGCCGTCGCTCGCGCCCGGCAGCGCAAAGGCGACCCAGCTCACGACCTTCGCCGACGGCCTGAGCGACTTCTCGCTCTCGCCCGACGGCAAGCACGTCGTGCTCATGTACGCGCCGGGTGGTAACGAGAACACGCAGCTCACGCTGATGGATCCGCTCGCATCCCCCGGGACGGCGACGATCCCCGTGCTCCAGAACCCCAAGGTGCAGGCGCGGGTCAACCAGTGGCTGCATGACGGCTCGGCGTTCCTCTACTCCGCGAACGCCGATAGTCCGACCGACTTCTACCTCTACCGCTACGACATCGGGTCGCGCACGACCACCCGGGTGCTGGGGAAGGAGGGCTCGTGGTCGGCCAACGACGTGACGCGCGACGGCAAGCGGGCGCTCGTGTCGCACTACGTGTCGGCCTCGGACGTGCAGGTCCACGAGCTGGAGATGGCGACCGGCAAGCTCACCGACCTTTCGATTCGGCCCGAGGGCGGCACAGCGGCCTGCGGGATCGTCGGCTACATGCCCGACGAGCGCCGGGTCCTGATCCAATCGGACCTGAAGGATGGGAGGCAGCGCCTGTTCCTGCGCGACCTGAAGAGCGGAAAAGTCAGCGAGCCGCTCCCCGCGCTCGCGACGTTCGAGCTGGACGGCGCACTGGTGGACGACGATCGCGAGCTGCTCGCAGTTGTCACGAACGAGGACGGCTACGGCGTGCCGCACATCTACGCGCTCCCCGGCTTCGAAGCGCTGCCTGCACCGACCGCGGAGCGCGGCGTGGTGAACGGATCGTACTTCGGGCACCGGACGCTGGTGTGGTCGATGAGCAATGCGCGCACGCCGGGTGTCGCCTACGCGACCGTCTATCCGACGAAGGGCACGCCGGCCACGCGGCAGCTCACGTGGGCCGACGAGCAGGGCATCGACCTGTCGCACTTCCCGCTGCCCGAGATCGTGACGTACAAGGGTTTCGATGGGCTGGACATCCGCGCGATCCTCTACCTGCCCGCGGGCCACGCGAAGGGCACCCCCATACCGTTCATCGTGAACTACCACGGCGGCCCCGAGGGGCAGTCGCGACCCGCTTTCACCTCCACGCTCCAGTACTACCTGTCGCGCGGCTACGGCGTCATGATGCCCAACGTCCGCGGCAGCACCGGCTACGGGCGCGCGTTCCAGATGATGGACGACTACAAGAAGCGCTGGGACAGCGTGCGCGACGGCGTGGACGCCGCCGAGTGGCTGGTGAAGAGCGGCTACGCCGAGCCCGGCCGGATCGCCACCTATGGCGGCTCTTACGGCGGCTTCATGTCGGTGGCGTGCATCGTCGAGGACCAGGAGCGTGTGGAGCGCGGCGAGCGCAAGGAGCGCCTGTTCGGCGCGTGCGTGGACCTGGTGGGCGTGGTGAATCTCAAGTGCGCGAGGCCGAGTACGGCCCGCTCACCGACCCCGAGTTCCTGGCCAGCGTCTCGAGCATCAACCGCGTGGACAAGATCAAGGTGCCGGTCTTCATCGGCCACGGTTTCAACGATCCGCGCGTGCCGGTGCAGGAGGCCATGCAGCTCGCGATCGCGCTGCGCGAGCACGGAGGGAACCCGCGGCTGTTCGTGGCGCCCGACGAGGGGCACGGGTTCACGAAGCTCGACAACCGGGTCTACTTCGGCGAGCGCGTCGCGAGCTTCCTCGACGAGACGATCGGCCAGCCGAAGGGCGAGCGCGCGGCGAACTAGGAGGCGAAGGGGCTCAAATGTCGCCAGCGGCGGGGCTCCGCGCCTAACGGTAGTTCCGCGGTCGCCGTAGCGGGCGCGTGTGCCGATGAAGGCCAAGCATCAGAGCACGCATCGAAATCCTCTCAGGACTCAAGGAAATCCCAGGGCCCCGGTGAGGTCGGGTCAATGGCTCTCGAGCGGTCGCACGAGGATTTGCTGGCCGAGAAGCTGCGCGGCTTCGGCCCACTCGGCCTCGTCTCGTTCCTCGTCATCCTCGCGGGCAACGCGCTCTTTCTCCCGCTGAGCGGCATCCTGGTGCTGGCCTGGGCCCGGCTGTCGCGCACGCCCTGGCGCGAGCTGGGCTTCTGGCGGCCGGTGCGTTGGGCTGCAACCGTCGTCATTGGAATCGTTTCCGGCGTCGCCTTCAAGTTTCTGATGAAAGCGGTGGTCATGCCCGTCCTCGGCGCGGACCCGGTCAACCACGCCTATCACTACCTTGCCGGGAACAGCGCCGCGCTGCCGGGCGCGATCTACACCATGATCGCAGCCGGCTTCGGCGAGGAGACCTTCTTCCGTGGTTACCTGTTCGAGCGCATCGGTAA
>VBOS01000049.1 GCA_005893185.1 Candidatus Eiseniibacteriota bacterium | reverse complement strand
CTGGGTGATCGAGCGCAGGTGCGACGCGTACTTGTAGAGCTCGGCCATGGGCACGATCGCGCGGATCACCTGGTAGCGTCCGTCCGACTCGGTACCCTGGATCTTGCCGCGCCGCGACGAGAGATCGCCCATCACGTCCCCCAGGTACTCCTCGGGCACGCGCACCTGCACTTCCTCGACGGGCTCGAGCAGCACCGGGCTCGCCTTGAGCATGGCCTGGTGGAAGCAGGCCTCGGCCGCGATCTTGAACGCCATCTCGGAAGAATCCACGTCGTGGTACTTGCCGAAGAACAGTGCAGCGCGCACGTCCACCACAGGATAGCCCGCGAGCGGCCCGCGCTCCATCCCGGCGATCACGCCCTTTTCCACGGCGGGGATGTACTGGTTGGGGACGACGCCGCCCTTGACCTCGTCGACGAACTCGAACCCCTCGCCACGCTTGCGCGGCTCGAGCCTCAAGTGCACCTCGCCGAACTGGCCGCGGCCGCCGGTCTGCTTCTTGTGGCGGTACTCGTCCTGCGCCTTCGCGCGAATGGTCTCGCGATAGGGCACGTGCGGTTTGGACAGCACGACCTCCACATTGAAGCGCCTCTTGAGCCGGTCGACCGCCACCTCCAGCTGGAGATCGCCCATGCCGAACACCAGCGTCTCCTTGGTGCTGGTCTCGAAATGCCGGCCGAAGGTCGGGTCCTCCTCGTGGAGACGGTTCAAGCCCTGCGCCATCTTCTCCTCGTCGCCCTTGGTCTTGGGCCTGATGCATTCGGCCGTGACGTGGCCGGGGAAGCGCGGCCCCTTGAGCTTCACCGGTCGCGCCTTGTCGGAGAGCGTGTCGCCGGTGTGGGTCTCCTTGAGCTTGACGGCTGCGACGATGTCGCCCGCCACCGCCCCCTTGCACTCGGTGCGCTCCTTGCCGATCAGGTTGTAGAGCGCCCCGATCTTCTCGGTCCGCCCGCGCGTGGTGTTGAGCAGCTCGCGGCCCGGCTCGATCTTTCCCGAATAGATACGGATCATCGAGAGGTCGCCAAGGTGCTGCTCGGAGAGGGTCTTGTACACCAGCGCGGCCGTCGGCTCAGCGGGATCGGGTTTGCAGGTCACGGCCTGCCCGTTCGCAGCGCCCTCGCCTTTCTCGGGCGAAACGTCGAGCGGCGACGGCAGCACGTCCACCACCTCGTCGAGCACCTCCTTGACGCCGTGGTTGTGGTAGGCCGAGCAGCAGAAGGCGGGCGCCAGATCGCCCTGAACGACGCGCTCGCACAGGCCCTTGCGGATCTCCGCGACCGTGAGGTCGCCTGACGACAGGAACTTCTCCTCCACCACCTCGTCGAGCACCTCCTTGACGCCGTGGTTGTGGTAGGCCGAGCAGCAGAAGGCGGGCGCCAGATCGCCCTGAACGACGCGCTCGCACAGGCCCTTGCGGATCTCCGCGACCGTGAGGTCGCCTGACGACAGGAACTTCTCCATCAGCACCTCGTCGGCTGTCGCGGCCTCCTCCATGAGGTGGGCGCGCGCCTCAGCGACCGCCGCTTTCATGTCGTCCGGGATCGGGATCTCCTGGCTTTTCTCGTCGATGCCCTTGCCCTGGAAGGTGAAGGCCTTGTTCTCGATCAGATCCACGATGCCATGGAATTTCTCAGCCTGTCCGATCGGGAGCTGGGTGGGCACGGCGTTCAAGCCCAGACGGTCGTGCGCCGAGCGCACCGCGGCGCCGAAGTCGGCGTGCTCCTTGTCCATCATGTTCACCACCAGCAGCACCGGCGTCCTCTCGTGCTTGACGATCTCCCACACCACCTCGGTCCCCACTTCGACCCCGGTGTTGGCGCGGAGCAGGAGCAGCGCCGCGTCCGCCACCCGCAGCGCGCTGTGGACGTCGCCCACGAAGTCGGGGTAGCCGGGGGTGTCGAGCAGGTTGATCTTGTGGCCCGACCATTCGAATTGCGCCATGCTCAGGTTGATCGTGATCTGGCGCTGGGTCTCGTCGGCCGCGTAGTCGAGCATCGTCGTGCCGTCGGCGATGCGGCCGATGCGGTTCGTGGCGTGGGCGAGGAACAGCATGGCCTCGGCCAGGGAGGTCTTGCCCACGCCGTGATGCGCGATGAGGGCGACGTTACGAATCTGTGCGGTGCTGAATTCTTTCAACGGGCACCTCCCCGCAGGGCAGGTCGGCAATCGGGACGATGCGGAGGGACGAAGAGCGCGCGCAGCGCGCGTAACACTCTGCGAAATTTCAACCTATCACGCGTGTTCGAGCTCGGTCAAGAGTTGCGGTCCTTAAGGGAGAGAGCGTCTCGGCGAGAGCACGGTAGCGCTGAAGAATCCCGTGACCGGTGCCGAGAACGCGCAGGACAAGGTTTGACGCCGGGTTTCGTTGACCGGCTGGCGTTCGCCCGCTACGATTCAACGGCTCTCATCGTGTGAAGCGCCCTTCTGCCCCGCTCGTCTCCCCTGAAAGGAGCTCTTGAATGTCCGGCAGCACCCGCGTACGCATGGTCGCGTTCGCCCTGATTGCCCTTGCCACCGTCACCGCCCTGATCGCCTTCGCCGCCACGACCGGGACCACCACGACCACCGCCGCCAAGGCCCCCGCCACGACGGGCTCCACCGTCGCAACCGGCCCCAGCAAGGGAAATGCGGCGGCGGCCAAGCCGATCTTCACCTCCAAGTGCATCGTCTGTCACAAGGCGGACGGAACCGGGGGCGTGAAGCTCACCGGCAATCCCACGCCCAACTGGAAGGATCCCAAGACCTGGGCGGACCCCAAGCGGGCCAAGGACGACTATTTCCGCGACTGCATCACGAACGGCAAGACCCCGTCCGGCATGGTGGCATGGGGAAAGACCGGTCAGATCAAGCCTGCGGACATCGAGAACCTGATCGCCTACATCCACACGCTCGCTCCCCCCAAGGCGTCGTCCAAGACGCCGGCCAAGGCGTCCACGACGACTCCCGCCAAGACCAGCGCCACGAAGTAGGCCGGAGGGCCCCCGCGTAGCCCGGCGCCTCGAGCGCCGGGCTTCTTCGTGCCTGGAGCCCCGCGAGGTCGCGCCGCTTCGCCCCCTGTGGCTCGGGCCGCTCAGCGGATCGTGATCGCGAACGGCAGGTGGGCGAGCGCCGTGCCCGCCGGGAAGCGGGAGGCGGCGACCAGCGTGCGCAGAGCCTCCGGGAGCGCCGCCCGCTCGGCCGCGTCCCCGTCGTCCCCGCTGAACAGGCTCTCGAAGAGGCTCTGGAGCAGCGAGACGCGGGGCCGGGGCAGGCGCTCCACGACCAGCTCCTCGCCCCGGGGCAGTCCGGCCCGGAGGCGCGACATCTCGAGCGCTCGATCGATGCCGCCGAGCGCGTCCACGAGCCCGCGCTCCCGGGCGGCGAGCCCCGTCCACACGCGGCCCTGAGCGACGTCCTCGACCCGCGCCGGGCTCATGCGCCGATTCTCGGCCACCCGCGCCACGAAGACGCGGTAGTGGTCCTCGAGCTGGCGTCCGAAGCGCTGCGCCTCCTCGGCGGTGAAATCGCGGAACGGCGAGAACATCTCGGCGTGCGCGCCGCGGGAGACGGTCTCGACGCTGACCCCGAGCTTCCCCAGCAGGCCGCGCACGTTCATCTTGCCGCCGTAGATCCCGATCGAGCCGGTGATCGTGGCGGGCCCCGAGACGATGCTGTCCGCGCCCATCGCGATGTAGTAGCCGCCCGAGGCCGCGTAGTCCGAGAAGCTCGCGATCACAGGCTTCTTGGCGCGACAGCGCTTCACCTCACGCCAGATGTCGTCGCTTGCCCCGGCGTCCCCGCCCGGGCTGTCGATGCGCAGCACGACCGCGCGGATCGAGTGGCGCTGGCGCGCCTCGTTCAGCGCCTCGATCAGGGTCTCGGCGCCCAGGAACCATTCTCCGTTCGCGCCGACGTGACTCTTGCCGGGTACGATCGTGCCGCTCGCGATGATCAAAGCAACGTGAGCACCGTGCGGCCGCGAGATGCGGTCCGCGTAGCGCCGGAACGGCATGGTCGAGAGGCGCGCTCTGCCGCGCCGCGTCGCCAGCGAGTCGAGGTCGGGCTGGTAGAGCATCGTGTCGATCAGCCCGCGCGACCGCGCCTCGCGCGCCTCGAACGGTCCCTCGTCGAGCTGCCGCTGGATGAAGGCCGGCGACCGGTCGCGCGCGGACGCCAGGCTGTCCACCAGCAGGCGGTAGTGGTCGTCGAGCAGCGCCTCGAGCGCCTCGCGCGCGGGCGGCGACATGTCCCGGCGCGCGTAGGTCTCGATCGCCGACTTGTAGCGGCCCACGTGCACGAAATTGGGCGAGACACCGACCTTGTCGAGGGTGCCGCGCAGGAACAGCACCGTGGCGCTCAAGCCGTCGAGCTGGAGCGTGGCCGTGGGCGGCATGCTCACGATGCGAGCGGCCGAAGCCAGAAGATACTCGGCTTCGCCCCCGCCGCTCAGGCTCGCGTAGATCGGCTTTCCGGCGGCGGCGAAGCGACGGAGCGCATCGCGCACCTCGGCGAGCTTGGCCCAGCCCCAGC
>VBOS01000394.1 GCA_005893185.1 Candidatus Eiseniibacteriota bacterium | reverse complement strand
TCTCGCCCTCCTCATGCCGCTCGCGGCGCTGGCCGCGATGCCGCACGTCCCCGCCATCGTGGGCGCGCGCATCGTGACCGCTCCCGGAAAGGCGATCGAGCGTGGCACGATCGTGATGCGGGACGGCGTGATCGTCGCGGTTGGAGAGAACGTCGCGGTCCCCGCCGACGCACGCGTGTGGCCGGGCGACAGCCTCACCGTGTACCCGGGGCTGATCGACGCGTTCGTGATGCCGAGCGAGCCGCAGCCGCCGCCCCCGGGCGCACCGGCCGCGGGCGCGTCGCGCCGCATGCCGTCCGCTTCCGAAGCGCCGCGCGGCGCCGCGCACGAGCTTTCCGCCGTGCGACCCGAGATCCGAATGGTCGAATCGCCGCCGCTGCCCCGGGAGCAGCTCGAGGGGCTGCGCGCCGCGGGCTTCACGGTCGTGCAGGTGGCGCCGCGTCGCGGCGTCGTGCGCGGGCAGAGCGCCGTGATCGGCCTCGGCGACGGTGCGCCCAACCTCAACGTGCTCACGCCCGAAGCTTCGCAGGTGGTGGCGCTCGAGCCCGAGCGCCAGGGCTACCCGGGCTCGCTGATGGGCGCGATCGCGGTGATCCGCCAGGCGTTCCTCGACGCGCGCTGGTACGCCGACGTGCGCAGGGCTTACGCCAAGTCCCCACAGGGCAAGCCGCGGCCCGAGACCAACGAGTCGTGGGAGGCGCTGCAGCCGCTGGTGGGGGGCACGCAGCCGGCGCTGTTCGTGGCGGACGACATGCTCATGGTGCTGCGCGCGGCGCGGATCGCGAAGGAAGCGCAGGTGCGCGCCCAGATCGTCGGCGCGGGCGACGAGTACAAGCGCGCGAAGGAGATCGCGGCCGACGGCGTGCCGCTCGTGGTGCCGGTCAACTTCCCCGACCCGCCGGACGTCTCGGATCCCGCCGATGCGCTGGACGTCACGATCGAGGAGCTGCGGCACTGGCAGAACGCGCCCGCGAATCCCGCCGAGCTGACGAAGGCCGGCGTGACGTTCGCGCTCACGTCGAGCGGGCTCAAGGACGTGAAGAAGTTCCGCGCCAACGTGGCGAAATCCGTCGCGCGCGGCTTGAAGGACGCGGACGCGCTGGCCTCCGTGACCACGGTGCCGGCCAGGCTCCTGGGGCTCGACGCCCGGCTCGGCACGCTGGAAGCCGGCAAGATCGCGAACCTCACCGTGACGCACGGCGATCTCTTCGCCGAGAACGGCAAGGTGCGCGAGGTGTGGGTGGACGGGAACCGTTACGAGGCCTTCGAGCGCGACGAGCGCGCCATGAAGGGCACGTGGAGCATCGGCTGGGGCCATGGGGCCCACCCGCTCACGGTGAGCGCCGAGAAGGACACAAGCGTCAAGCTGGTGTTCGGCGCCGACACGCTCAGGGCGACCGGTGTCGAGCTGGCAGGCGACCGCGCGCGCTTCACGATGCGGCGCGGGAGCGAGCCACCCGAGGTCTTCGACCTGACGGCGAAGGGCGACCGCTGCGAAGGCACGCTCGCCGTCCACGGCGTGGGCGTGCACGACGTGATCGGCTGGCGCCAGCCCGAAGCCGGTAGCGGCCCCGAGAAGGGCGGGCCGAAGGCGGTGGCGAAGGACGAGCCGGTCGCAACGCCCGCCGTGATGGGGAACACGGAAGCCTGGCGGATGGCGTCGCCCGCCCAGCCGGCGGCTGTGCTGGTGCGCAACGCGACGATCTGGACCGCGGGCCCCCAGGGCACGATCCCCGGCGCCGACCTGCTGGCCGTGGGCGGCCGGATCTCGGCGGTCGGCAAGGGCCTCAAGGCGCCTGCGAACGCCGTCGTGATCGACGGCAAAGGCTTGCACATCGCCCCCGGCATCATCGACGAGCACAGCCACTCGGCCATCCTCGGCAACGTGAACGAGTGCACGAACAGCGTGACCTGCGAGGTGCGCATCCAGGACGTGATCAACTCGGAGAGCATCAACATCTACTACCAGCTCGCGGGCGGCACGACGATCATGCACCTGCTCCACGGCTCCTGTAACGCGATCGGCGGGCAGTGCGCGGTGATCAAGAACAAGTGGGGCGAGCCTCCCGACCGCCTGCTGTTCGCGGCCGCTCCCCCGACCGTGAAGTTCGCCCTCGGCGAGAACCCCAAGCAGTCGAACTGGGGCGGGGAGCGCACGGGGCGCTACCCGCAGAGCCGCGCCGGGGTGGAGGAGACGATCCGCGAAGCGTTCACGCGCGCGCTCGACTATCGCGCCCAGCAGAAGGAGTACAAGGAGAAGAAGCGCGCCTACCCGCCGCGGCAGGACCTCCAGCTCGATGCGCTCGCCGAGATCCTCGACGGCAAGCGGCTGATCCACTGCCACTCGTACCGCCAGGATGAGGTCCTGATGCTCATGCGGCTCACCGAGCAGTTCGGGATCCGCGTGAACACCGAGATGGCCGCCCACGGCGCATCGGCCCTGGGCTTCACCGACTGGTGGGCCTACAAGTTCGAGGTGATCGACGCGATCCCGTACAACGGCTACCTGATGTGGGACCGCGGCGTGAACACCGGTTTCAACTCCGACGACAACGAGCTGGCGCGCCGGCTCAACACCGAGGCCGCGAAGGCCGTGAAGTACGGCGGCGTGCCGCCGGAAGATGCGATCCAGTTCGTGACGCTCAACCCGGCGAAGTCGCTCAAGATCGAGGCGCGGGTCGGGTCGCTCGAGGCCGGCAAGGACGCCGACTTCACGGTCTGGAACGGCCCGCCGCTCTCGCCCTACTCGCGTTGCGAGCAGACCTGGATCGAGGGGCGCAAGTACTTCGACCGCGCCGCCGACCTCGCGGGGCGCGAGGCGCTGGCGAAGGAGCGCGACGGGCTGGTCGCGAAGGCGCGCGCCGCGAAGAAGGGCGGGGCTGCGGGAGGAGGCGGGCGCGGCAACTGGCCGCCGCGCTATCTCGAGGACGCCGACATGAGCGGGAACGAGTGCGGGACGCGCGGGCACGACGAGCCGTTCCGCTCGGAGACCGAACGCCGCGCGGCGCGCGGGGAGGCCAAGCGATGAGCCGCGCGACCCTCGTGCTGGCGTGCGGGGCGCTCGTGTGCGCAGCGGCCGCCCACGCAGCGGCCGGCGAGGCCATCGTGCTCGCGGGCGGAACCGTCCATCCCGTGAATGCGCCAGCCATCGAGAACGGCATGGTGGTGATGCGCAACGGAAAGATCGAAGCGGTCGGCCTCAAGCTCGTCGCCCCGGCCGGCGCGACCGTGGTCTCGTGCACGGGGCGCCACGTCTATCCCGGGATGATCTCCGCGCTCTCCGTGCTCGGGCTCACCGAGGTCGGCAGTGTCGCCGGCACCAACGACTGGCAGGAGACCGGGAGCCTCAACCCCGACGTGCGCGCCGAGGTGCAGATCAACCCCGAGAGCGACCTCCTGCCCGTCACGCGCGTGAACGGCGTCACGAGCGCGCTGGTCGTGCCGCGCGGTGGCGTGATCGCAGGCACTTCCGCGCTCATTCAGCTCGATGGCTGGACGGAGGAGGACATGACGGTGCGCGCGCCGGTCGGCCTTCACGTGATCTGGCCACCCATGACGCCGGTGCATGCGTGGTGGGAGACGCGGAGCGACGAGGAGCAGCGGCGCGCGCGCGATGCCGCCCTCGATTCGCTGCTGCGCGCCTTCGACGACGCGCGCGCCTACTGGAAGGCGCGCGACGCCGAGGGCAAGGGCGGGACCCCGCGCCACGACCGCGATGTGAAGTGGGACGCGCTGGGCAAGGCGTTGCAGGGCGAGATTCCGGTGCTGATCCACGCATCTGCGCTCAACCGACGAGCTGAAGGCGCGCAACATCGCGGTGATCTGCGGCGGCACGCTCGAGCTGCCGACGCGGCGCGACGAGCCCTACGATGAGGCCATGGCGCTGCCCGCCAAGCTCGCGGCCGCCGGCGTGCGCTTCTGCATTTCGGACGGCGGCGGACCCTTCACAGCACCCAACGCGCGCAACCTGCCGTATCACGCCGCGATGGCCGCAGCCTACGGGCTTCCGAAGGAGGAGGCGCTGAAGGGTGTGACGCTCTACGCCGCGCAGGTGCTGGGCGTCGCCGACCGGCTCGGATCGCTCGAGCCCGGAAAGATCGCGGACGTGATCGTGACCAACGGCGACCCGCTCGAGATCGCGACCCAGGTCGAGCAGGTCTACATCGCAGGCAAGGCGGTCGAGATGGAGACGCGGCAGACGCGCCTGTTCCACAAGTACGACGCTCGCCCGCGCGGCGCGAACGCGAGAAAGCACACGACGAAGGCGGCGGGTGGGTAGGGGGAGACGTCGCGCAATGGCTGCCGACCGGGCGGGACGCCGGGGGGCGCGCGGGCGCGACGCGCGCGCGGCGCCGCGTCAGCACGCGTGACGACGCCGAAATCGTCCACACCGAGGATCCGCGCGTGATGCTCGAGGAGGCGCTCAAGACCGAGAGCGCGGCCGTATCATCTGTAGAGCAGCTTCAGCTCTCCCCACGTCCTGCCTCTCACCGGCGTTGCATCGGTGCGGCAGAACTCGATTTCGAAGATCAGGTCGGTGTAGTCCTCTCCACCCCCGACGCTTCGAAGCGCGCAGGGACCACCGGCCGTCCGCCCAGTGATCCAGTAGATCCCATAGGGGTAGGGGTTATCAGTACTTGCTGTAAGCCTCGTCTCTCCAATATCGCATCCCTCCCTCTGAAGGAAGAACGCATAGAGACCGGGCCGAGGGAGCGCGAGCGGTGGCTCGATAATGAAGTCCATACGGACCAGTTGCCCCGGGGGATCGCTATCACGGATGAACACGGTGGGCCCGTCCTGGAGAATTCCCTGCGTCATGGGCCTTGGCGGCTGCTGGGCGGCATCCACGGTTGTAACGAAGAGATGCGTACCAACCGCGTTGATATTGTTTGGAGTACGCCAGACCGTGATCCGGGTGATTACGGTGTCAAACGCTAGGAACGTCTGCCCCAGGGCCCTCCCGAAAAAGGTGCCGCGGCCCGTGTTCCAAATGGAGGAATCCAATCCTACCGTATCAGGAACGCAGGCGGTCACCGTCCAGCGGCCGGGCGGGCTCGTGAGGGGCGCGGCGAGCCCGCCGATCGGCGTGACCTGAATTGCGGCGACCAGAACGGCCGCCCACCTTTTCATCGGAGCACCACAACGTTGCCTTCCTTGCGGTACTGGCCGACCTCCATGCGATACAGGTAGATACCTGGTGCTGCGGCCCGGCCCCCGCGGTCTCTGCCGTCCCACACGAGCTGCGAACCCGGCGAGCCCCGCACGGTCGCTACCCTGCGCCCCGAGACGTCGAGGACCTCGAGCGTCACCGTGGAGCCGGGCACGAGCGGCGCGGTGATGGCGAAACGACCATGTGTTGGATTGGGCCCGTCCGGCTCGGCGCCATCGAGGGCCCGAGCGTGCTCGGCTGAGCCGGGCTGAGGCGGTGCCACGACGTGGAGCTCGGCGATGATCTGGTCACTGCCGCCGCTGTTGGTCGTGACGAGGAACTTGACGTAGACCGTCGTGCCGATGATTTCCGCAGGCGTCCAGTTCAACGTGCAGGTCGTGGTGTCGAACGTCATGCCGGACCGGAGGAAGTATGCCTGGCAGGTGATCGGATCACCCTCGGGGTCGGTCGAGAGCACCTGCACCGAAGTCGGGAGCCCATTGGCCGCGTTGATCGGCGGGGTCTTGGCCGTGGTGTCCGCGACGCCCTGGGTGCCCACCTGAGTGATCCGCGGCGGGAGGTTCATGTTGCGTCGCACCGCGTAGATCTGCTTCGAGCCCAGCGCCGTTCGCGTCCCGTCGGGCGAGAGGCGTGGCGAAAGGATCGGGAAGTCCGGGAATAGCCCGCTGTCGGCGAAGTTCGTGTCAGGGTAATTGGGGATGACCTTTGCCGGGCTGGGAGAAGGTAGCGTCGGGTCCAGCGTGTGGGTAATGACCCTCCTCGCCACCGGATCCTGCTCGCCAAATCCCATCAGGAGGATTTTCCCGTCGAGCGAGAGTGCGGGCTGGACGGCATTGGAAACCGG
>VBOS01000393.1:1515-5826 GCA_005893185.1 Candidatus Eiseniibacteriota bacterium | reverse complement strand
GCCGCTCGACGCCGCCGGAGGCGGCCTCCGCTAGGAGAATCTGGAGAACCGGGTGCCGCGGCGGAAGTCGTTGACTGCTCGGGTCCTAGTCTCCTATGCTTAGACCCGTTCCGGCAGGGGCTGCCTGCACGAACTCCGGCTGGCGATCGCGTTCCCGCCTCGTCCCCCCGCGCGTCGTCATGCTCATGTGCGCGTCCGTTCCGCGCATCCTGGGTGAGGCGTTTCCTAATCGGTGGAGCGATCGATGAAGCCAGGTCACATTCGTCTGCTTGGCGTCGTGCTTTTCCTCGCCGCGCGCCCCGCGCGGGCCGAGACCTTCCTCGAGCGTGAATTCTCCATGGATCCGGCGCGCGTGCGGATCGCGCACACCGGTGAAGCGCTCCAGGTTTCCGTGCCGGGAGCAATGCCCGAGTTCCGGCCGGGCCGGCCCGACTTGCCGTGGATCAGCGAGCGCATCGAGCTCCCGTTGGGAGTGCGGGTCCGGACGGTCGAAGTGCTGTCCATCGACAGCCGCCCGCTTGCCGAGGCAGGGCGCCTGCCAAGCTCGATTCGGCCGACTCCTGGTCTCGGGAACGTGGAGCGCACGCAGCCCGATCCCGTCTTTTTCTCCCATCGAGGCTTCCTGCCCGACCCGGCAGCTGAGCTGGGGGCCGAGGGCTTCGAGCGTGGCGTGAACGTGGCGCTGGTGAATCTGAGCCCGGTCCGCTGGGATCCGGCCAGCGGCCGTCTCGAGGCGCTGGCGCGGGTCCGGGTGCGGCTGGTGCTCGAGCCCACAGAAGAGCGCCCGCTGGCGCGGGAGCGCGTGGTCGAGGAGTGGGAGGGTCCGCA
Source organism: Candidatus Eiseniibacteriota bacterium (assembly GCA_005893185.1). Lineage (GTDB taxonomy): Bacteria > Eisenbacteria > RBG-16-71-46 > RBG-16-71-46 > RBG-16-71-46 > WS-2. The sequence continues at coordinate 4,998 of VBOS01000393.1, read as the reverse complement.
CGGCCTTTCGCGCACAGCGACCCGCCTCGCGGCGGGCGGGAGCCGCCGCATGGCGCAGCCCTTCAAGGCCACGCAGATTCCATCTGTGCTGGGGAGCCCGGTCCAGTACGTCATCATCACCGACGAAACGATGCAGCCCCAGTTCCAGCGGCTCGCCGACTGGAAGACCGAGAGCGGGGTGCCGGCGGCGGTTCGCACCATGACCTTCATCCGCCAGCAGTACGTCGGAGCGGACGACGCCGAGCGCATCCGCACCTTCATCCGCGACGCGTACACCCGCTGGGGCACGAAATGGGTGCTGCTCGGCGGCGACACCGACGTGATCCCGGTCCGCTTCGGCACCACGACGTTCTACAGCGGCACGACCATCGCCACCGATCTCTACTACCAGTGTCTCGACGGCAACTGGGACGCGGACGGCGACGACTTCTACGGGGAGGGCTACTATTCGTCCAGCGTTCCGGGTGACAACGCGGACCTCCTGCCCGACGTGTACCTCGGCCGCGCGCCGTGCACGACTCTGGCGCAGGCCCAGCTGTTCGTGAACAAGACCCTGACCTACGAGAAGACGCCGGTCGCCGACTACATGAAGAACGTGCTGCTCTTCGCGGAGGTTCTGTTCCCGCAGGACTGGGTCTACCCGCAGGAGACCACCCTCGACGGGGGCTCGATCGCGGAGCTGAGACGCGCCAGGCGGTGCTCGACTCGCTCGATCGCGGTTACAACATCGCGGTCCACATCGGGCACGGCTACCGCAACGTCATGCACGTCGGCGACGGGGCGCTCCAGAACTCGGACGCCAACACCCTCACGAACGGGAACCGGCTCATCAACCTGTACGCGATCGACTGCACGTCGAATGCGATCGATTTCCCGTCGATCGGCGAGGCCTTCCTCCTGGCGCCCAGCGGGGGGGCTGTGACCAACATCGGCTCGACCAACTTCGACTTCCCCTCCGCCGGGCAGGTCTACGAGGACGAGTATTTCCGCCTGATGTTCGAGGACAGCGTGACCGCCGTGGGCGAGGCCCACGCCCGGCAGAAGCTTCCATTCATCAGCTATTCGCTGTACGACGGCGTGAACCGCTGGACGCAGATGACGTTGCTGATGCTCGGAGATCCCGAGCTCCGGGTGTTCATCGGCACGCCGCGCGCGCTGGCCGTGACCCACGCCTCGACCATGTCGGCCAGCGACACCGCCTTTGCCGTCCACGTGACGACCGGTGGCCTTCCGCTCTACGGGGCGCGCGTCACGGCCTATTCCGCCGGGATGGACTATCGCGTGGCGACGACGGACGGCGCCGGCAACGCGACGCTCGACTTCCGGCCCGACAGCGTGGGAACCTTCAAGCTCACGGTGGCCGGGTTCGACTGCGTGCCGTACCAGGCGACGGTCACGCTCACGGCCCCGAGCCCGCCGACCCTGAGCGCGGGCGTTCCCGTGGTCGACGACGACTCGATTGGCGGAACTTCCGGAAACGCCGACGGGATCGTGGACGCCGGGGAAACCGTGGATCTGAGGATCTCCGTGCGGGACAACGGCGGCAGCACGGCGCCGGGCGTGAACGGCACGCTGACCAGCACCGACCCCAAGGTCTCGATCACGACGCCTTCGTGCGCGTACGGCACGATCGCCGTGGGCGGCACATCTTCGCCCGCCACGGGCTTCCGCGTCCATGTTCAGTCCGACGCTGAGGATCAACGCGAAGTCCCGTTCACGCTGGTGCTCGTCGACTCGAACAACCGCAGCTACCGCTCGCGCTTCCAGATCGTGGTGCGGGCGCCTGAGCTCAGGCACGTGTCGCATTCGATCGTGGATCAGGGCGGCAACTCGAACGGCAAGCCCGATCCGGGCGAGACGATCATCTACTACGTGAAGCTGCGAAACCTCGGAACCGGCGGCGCCCGGGGCGTGACCGGCAAGCTCAGGAACTTCGACGGGATGGCGACCGTGCTCGACAGCACGTCCTCGTGGGGCACCATCGCGCCGGGCCAGGAAGTGCAGGGCGACGCCTTCGTGTTCACGGTCGCGAACGTGAGCGCGCGCCTCCAGCTCCAGATCACCGACCAGGACGGCAGAGTGCAGACCCAGATGCTCGACCTCACGACTCCCGCCGCGCCCAATTACATCGTGGCCAGCGGGGCCGCGACCAGCATCGCGCTCGACTGGACGGCGAACGCGGACAGCGATCTGACGGGCTACAACTGCTACCGCAGCCTTTCCCAGAACGGGCCCTTCACGAAGGTCAATCCCGTGCCCACCGACCGCATCTCGCGGTTCGATGACTCGGGACTCTCCGCGCTCACGAAGTACTACTACAAGTTGAGCGCGGTGGACTCGTCGGCCAACGAGTCGGCCCTTTCGGCCGTGATCTCGTCGAGCACGAACCCGCCGAATCACGCGATCTTCCCGATTCCGATGGGCCGCGAGACGCCCTCATCGGTGGCCGTGGAGCACGTCTATCCCGGGTATCCCCTGGACATCGTGGCCGGGTCGGATGTGCTCTACTTCCTGCATCCGGACGGGTCGGCGCCGGTTGACGCCGACCAGGCCGGAAGCACCCACGGCGACTTCTCGCGGCGCGGCACCTTCTACGCAGCGGGTCCCTCGATCGCCGACCTCGACGGCAGCGGTCCGGTGGTCGTCGGCTTGTCGTGGGGAACCCAGCCCGATCCGGGGGCCGTGGGCGATTCCATGATGGCGGTCGTGCTCGACAAGAACGGTCAGATGAAGCCCGGCTGGCCCCGGCCCACGCTCAACTCCGTGTGGTCCTCCGCTGCGATCGGTGACATCGACGGCGATGGCATCAAGGAGATCGTCTTCGGTTCCAACGGCGACAAGATCTACGCCTTCCACGCCAACGGCACCGAGGTGATGGACGGCGACTCCAATCCCGCGACCGTAGGTGTCTTCAAGGTGCTGCTGGGCGGCTACAATTACTCCACGCCCGCCATCGCCGATCTCGACAAGGATGGCAAGAACGACATCATCTACGGCGGAGCGGACGGGTACCTCTACGCATGGCACTCGAACGGCACGAATGTCCCCGGCTTCCCGGTCTACACGAACGGAACCATCACGAGTTCCCCCGCGGTCGGCTACCTGGACGGACCCAGCGACACTCAGCTCGACATCGTCGTGGCCTCGAACTGCGAATCGCTCTTCGTATTCCGCGCGGATGGCTCACGCCGCCCCGGCTTCCCGAAGTGGGTCAAGTTCAGCGGAACCAGCAAGGCGCCGTCTCCGGCGCTGGCCGACATGAACAACGATGGATACCTCGACATCGTGGTCGCGAGCACGAACGGGGGCGTCGACGTCTACGATCGAACGGGCTTCATCGTCGTTCCCTGGCTCAACATCCGCTACAGCGCGCTCACCGGCTTCGCCTCCGAGAGCAGCCCGGTCGTCGCCGACATCAATGGCGACGGAGCTCCCGACATCGTGATCGGGGACGAGAACAGCAACCGCGCCGCGCTGAGCGGC
>VBOS01000393.1:0-1222 GCA_005893185.1 Candidatus Eiseniibacteriota bacterium | reverse complement strand
GACGTCTCGGGCCGGCGAATTCGGACGATCGAGCGGGGCACCGCCCGCGTCGGAAACTTCTCCGCCAGCTGGGACCTGCGCACAACGGGCGGCCAGCCCGTCGGTGAGGGCCTCTACTTCATGCGCATCACGCTCGGCTCGCTTATCCAGTCGCGTAAGGTGGCGGTCGTCCACTAGTATCTCCGGCGCCGGAAGTCCCGAGCGCGACTTCCGGCGCCCGACCCGGGCCGTCCCGCGCCGCCGGCCTCGCGCGCCGGCTCGCCTTCCCGCATTCCGAGGAGGAGTCGCCTGAGCGTTCGCGTCCGCTTCGCCCCCAGCCCTACCGGCTACCTCCACGTCGGAGGGGCGCGCACCGCGCTCTTCAACTATCTATTCGCCCGCAGGCACGGCGGCGCGTTCGTGCTGCGCATCGAGGACACCGACGCGGCGCGCTCGACCGACGAGGCCGCCGCCGCCATCCTCAGCAGCCTGCGCTGGCTCGGCCTCGCCTGGGACGAGGGCCCCGAGAAGGGCGGTCGCTACGCGCCCTACTTCCAGTCGGCTCGCCGCGAGCGCTATCACCTCCACGCCGCGGCCCTGCGGGGAGCGGGGCGCGCCTACGCGTGCTACTGCACGCCCGACGAGCTGGAGTCGCGGCGTGCCGAGCAGCTCAAGCGCGGCGAGCCGCCGCGCTACGACGGCCGCTGCCGCGCGCTCACGCCGGCGGAGCGGGCGGCGCACGAGCGCGAGGGCCGCGGGGCGGCGTTGCGCTTCCACCTGCCATCCGGCGGCGAGACCGCGTGGGAGGACGTCGTGCGCAGCCTCGTCGCCTTCGCCAACGACGTGCTCGACGACTTCGTCCTGCTGCGCTCCGACGGTCATCCCACGTACAACTTCGCGTGCGTCGTGGACGACCACGAGATGGAGATCACCCACGTGATCCGCGGGGACGATCACATCTCGAACACGCCGCGGCAGATCCTGCTCTATCGGGCGTTCGGCTGGAGCGCGCCGGTCTTCGCCCACGTGCCCATGATCCTAGGCGCCGACGGCAGCCGGCTCTCCAAGCGCCATGGCGCGACCTCGGTCGAGGCATTCCGCGACCTCGGGATCCTGCCCGAGGCGCTGGTCAACTTCCTGGCCCTGCTCGGCTGGTCCTACGACGGGCGGCGGGAGCTGTTCACGCTCGCCGAGCTGGAACAGGCGTTCTCGCTCGAGCGGGTCGGCTCGAATCCCGCCGTGT
>VBOS01000046.1 GCA_005893185.1 Candidatus Eiseniibacteriota bacterium | reverse complement strand
CGCGGTGGGCACGACGTGCGGCAGGAGACGCGTGCGAAGCGCCGCGTTTTCGGAAACCGCGCGCTCGAGAGCGGCGAGCTGCCCGCCCTCGCTCCCGAGCCGGCCCACGAGCATCACCAGCTCCGCATCGCTGGCCTTGAGCTCACGGTCCACATCCCCGACGAACTGCGGATAGCGCAGGAGCCAAGGAAGCCCGGCCGCCAGCAGCAGCACCGGGATCAGCATCCAGGCCCGCTGGCCGCCGGTCGTGCCCTCCCCTTCCTCCCGCAGCCCCATCCACGCGCCGCTCAGCGCGCAGGTCGGGATCCACCATGCCCACAGGCCGAGCCCGCCCTCGCGAAACATCGCGGCGCCGAGCATTGCGACCGGAGCCACGAGCCCCCAGATGCCAAAGCGCCAACAGGCCAGCAGCGATGCTGCCACCGCCGCCGGCACCACCAGCCACAGCGCCCCCCACGGCGGCGGGGTCTGGAGGGCGAGCAGCGCGAGCCCCGTCACCAGCAGCGCGCTGCGGAGCCAGGACGTCGCGCTCCGCACGCGTGCGGGTTCAGCGGTAGAAGTCACTGGTGAAGGGCAGCAGCGCCAGCACCCGGGCGCGCTTGATCGCGGTCGTGAGCTGCTTCTGGTGCCGCGCGCAGGTCCCCGACACGCGCCGCGGCACGATCTTGCCGCGATCGGTCACGAAGCGTCCCAGCCGCTTGTCGTCCTTGTAGTCGACGAAACCCACCTTCTCGAAGCACAGCTTGCAATACTTCTTCTTGAAGCTCTTGGTTTCTCGTTCCCTGACCATGCCTGTGTCTCTCACCTCCCTCGGATGGGTTCTCGTTTCGTGGCTCCGGTTCGCTACTCGTCCGCGGCATCCTCGGCGGCCGCGGCCAGCGCCTCGGCGTCCACCTGCGGCTGCGTCAGCTCGGGCGGGACGTAGAGCACGGTGAGGCTGCGCAGCACCGATTCGTTCAACCGGAACTTGCGGTCCAGCTCCTTCACGATCGCGCCCGGGCCCTGATAGAGCACGAGCGTGTAGATCCCGTCGCGGCGGCGGCCGATCTCGTACGCGAGGCGCCGCTTGCCCCAGCGCTGCACATCGAGGACCTCGCCGCCCAGGCCCTTGATCCACTGGACCACGTGTTCCACCTCCTCGTTCACCCGCGTCTCGTCCAGCCCGGGGTCGAGGATGAACGTCGTCTCGTACTTGGTCACGGTTCCGAATCCTCCTTGCCCACTCGGCGATTGAAACGATTCATGGCGGCGAGCAGCCCCTCGCCGATCCAGCACTCCACGGCGTCCGCTGCGATGAGCACAGCCTCCGCCACCTCGGATTCCTCCGCTTCGTCGAACTCGTCCAGCACGTGCTCGCGCAGCGCCTCCCCGGGCGCCTGGCCCACGCCGATCCGCAGCCGCGCGAACTCCCAGGTGTCGAGCGCTGCGCCCACGCTCTCGAGCCCCCTGTGGCCTCCGCTCGAGCCGCCGGGCCTCACCCTCACCATCCCGACCGGCAGATAGACGTCGTCCGCCACCACCATCAGCTCCGCGATCTCGAGCGGATGCCGCGCCCGCCACGCCGCGAGCGCCGCGCCGCTCTCGTTCATGTACATCTTCGTGCGCAGCAACACCGCGGCACGATCGCCGACTCGAGCCTCCCACGCGCGATACTCGGCGGCGGATTCGCCCGGCCGCGCCCGCCAGCGCCCGGCCAGGGCCTCCACCACCCGCGCACCCACGTTGTGGCGCGTGCGCTCGTAGCGCGTCCCGGGATTGCCCAGCCCGAGCACCAACGCCACCTGCTACTTCTTCTCCTTCTTCTCCTCGCGCTTCTCTTCCTTCTTGTCCGCCTTCTTCTCGCCCTTCTCCGCCTTGGGCTCCTCCTTCCCTCCCTCGCCCTCTTCCTCCTTCTTGCCCTTGGCGATCACTTCCGGCTCGGCCGCCCCCGCCTCGGCCACCACCGCCTCTTCCGCCGGCTTCTCCTCCATCACGGTCGGCGGCACCACCGTTGCGATGGTGGCTGCTGCGTCGGTGAGAATCACGACGTTCGGGATCGAGATGTCGCGCACATGGACCGAGTCGCCGATGTTGAGATGGCTCACGTCCAGGGAGATCGAAGGCGGGATCGCGGTCGGCAGGCAGCGCACCTCGACCTCGCGCATGATGTGCTCGAGGATGCCGCCGCCGTCCTTGACGCCGACCGCGAGGCCCGTGAACAGCAGCGCCACCTTCACCTCAACGGTCTCGGTCAGCGAGATGTGCTGGAAGTCGAGGTGGAGGATGTGGTGGGTGACGGGGTCGTACTGGACGGCGCGGATCAGCGCCGTGTACTCACCGCCCTCCAGCGCCAGGCTCACGATCGGGTTGCCGCCCTCGTGCCGGTGGAGCGCGACCTCGAAGTCGCGGGTCCCGATCGCGACCGGGATCGGGGTCTCGCCATGGCCGTAGAGCACGGCCGGAATCTGTCCTGCGGCGCGCGACTTGCGTGCGCCGCCTTTGCCGAGCCGGTCGCGACGCGCGCCGGCGAGCGGGATGACGGGCATGGTGCCTCCTCTTCCTTGCCATTCCGGAGCGTCGCGCCCCGGGTTCGCGTTGCAGCGGGCCGCCGATTCCGGCGCGCCCGCGTAGGGGTCAGATGAACAGGGAGCTGAGCGACCGCTCCTCGTGAATGCGCTGCACCGCCTCGCCCAGCAGGGCCGCCACCGACAGCACGGTGACGTTGGCGGGCATCGCGACGGAATCATGATGGACCGAGTCGGTGATCGCGAGCTCCTTGATCGGCGAGCGCCCGATGCGCTCGAGCGCCCCGGGGCTGAACACGCCGTGCGTCACCCCGGCGTAGATGTCCTTCGCCCCGTTCTCGCGGATCGCATCCGCCGCCTGGCACAGCGTGCGCGCGGTGGTCACAACGTCGTCGAACAGCACGGCGTTCTTGCCGCGCACGTCGCCGATGATGTTCATGATCTCGACCGAGTCCGGCCGCGGGCGCCGCTTGTCGGTGAGCACCAGGTCCGCGCCCAGGCGCTTCGCGTAGGCGCGCGCCATCTTGACGCCGCCCACGTCCGGCGCCACCACCACCACGTCGGGAATGCGCTTCTTCGCGAAGTACTCGATCATCACAGGCGCGGCGTAGACGTGGTCGAACGGGATGTCGAAGAAGCCCTGGATCTGCGCGCTGTGGAGATCCATCGTGAGCCCGCGGTCGGCGCCCGCGACCGTGATGAGGTTCGCCACCAGCTTGGCCGAGATCGGCGCGCGCGGCTGGTCCTTGCGATCCTGGCGCGCGTAGCCGAAGTAGGGCATCACGGCCGTCACGCGCCGCGCCGATGCGCGCTTGGCGGCGTCCAGCATCACCAGCAGCTCCATCAGGTTCTCCGCCGGCGCGCCGGTCGCCTGCACGATGAACACGTCGCTGCCGCGGATGTTCTCGTTGTACTTGGCGGAGACCTCGCCGTCCTCGAAGCGCGACACCTCGGCGTCCCCCAGCGGCGCCTTCAGGTGCTGGCAGATCTTGCCCGCCAGCGGGCGGCTGGCGTTGCCACAGAAGATCCGGCAGGGATCCACGCGCGACGTCCTCCGATTCGACGACTCATCCGGCCGCGCAGCCGGCACGACGACCACGCCCTGCGCCCGGGAGCGAAGGGCGCGGGCAGACTCGAGACCCGGAGAAATCCTCCGGGCCCCACATGGCTGGGGCGGGAGGATTCGAACCTCCGGATGCGAGATCCAAAGTCTCGTGCCTTACCGCTTGGCCACGCCCCACCAACAGAACGGGATTTCCGTCACGGTCCGCAACGCCTTTGGGCGCAGCGGGGTGATGGCCATGTGGCCGTTGAGAGAAAGCCTGGAGAAAAGCCGCGGCAGCTTAGCGGGCGGTCAGCGGGCTGTCAACCGGGGCGGGCTCACGGGCACGGCGCGACGGAGCAACCGGCCGTGGAACGAGCGTGGAAGAACGCCCCGAGCCACAGCGACAAATCGGTTGCGCTCGCGGAGCCGTCGCCATCCTAGTCCAACCGCTGGGTGCCGCCGCAGAAGAACGCGCTCAGCCACGCCGCGAGATCGCTGGCATCCAGGCCGGGCACTGCATTCACGTCCAGGGCGGACACGGTCATGTTGCCTATGAGATTGCCGTCGGCGCGGACCTCGGCGCGGCTCACCGGTGGGGGCTCGTAGCAGGGGGCCGTCGAAGATGCCCCGATGACGGTGAAGGTGGTCACACCCACGGCGTTGGTGACCCCCGTCACTGCCTTGCCTGCGCAATTCACGGCGACGATGTGGGGATCGAGCTGGGTGGGACAGATCTGGATGTGCGGGCAGCCCGCGAACGAGATCGTGACCACGGAGTTGGCCACGGAAGCATTGGTGAGGTCCCGGATGATCACGGTGAACGTTACGAAGGGATCGGCGGAGCCACCGTCGCTCCCCACGACGTTGACGTGAGCGGGAATTTCGCAATTGGTCGGATCGACGGGCGGGAAGCCTGCGCCGGCCGGGCGCGCAATCGCGAGCACGAAAGCCGCAGCGAGGAACAGGGACCGCATGGCGACACCTCCGGACCGGGCCCCGCGAACGGCGGATCTCTGCGGAGGACGTGGAGCATCACGCCGTCCGCCCGGAGCCACAACCCCTCGAGGATATGCCCAGCGTCCGCGCCGCTCAAGAGAAGAGCGGCGTCTGCCTCACACGCTCAGAATTCGTGATGCCCGTCGTGACCCCTCTCGGGTGCGGAGTGGCCGTGAACCTGGGGCTGGCTCAGCTCGCGCTCGTACTCGTGCATCACCTTCTCCGTTAAGTATTTGCGCGTCACGTCGTTGATGGGGTGGGCGAGATCCTGATGCTGCCCATCGGGCCGCTTGCGGCTCGGCATCGCAACGAACAGCCCCGAGTTCCCGTGGATGATCTTGAGCCCTCGGACCACGAAAGAGTCGTTCAACGTGATGCTCACGAATGCCTTCAGCTTCTCGTCGTTGCGGAGCGAAACTCGAACCTCCGTGATCTCGATCATGAGACCGTCACCTCGGATCCGTCCTTGATGAGGGGTATACGGCTACCGATTGGCCTCCTGAGCGGGAAGCGGCCGGGCGGTTGGCGCGGCAAGCATCCCTGCTTCCAGTGCTACGACTGCCCGCGGAGCTTCAGTCCCGCCCGTGCGGAGCGCGCCAAGAACAGCGGCTCACTCCCCGCGAAGCGACCCACGACCTGGTCCGCGGGTACGGATGGCGCGAGGATCCCGAATACAGCCGAGCCGCTCCCGGTCACGCGCACCTCGACTGCACCCGCCGCGCGAAGCCTCTCGCACAGCGACCGGAACTCCTCCCGCCTCGTTCCCAACACCCCTTCGAACGTGTTGCCCAGGCGCAGCGCTCGGGAAAGGCTGACTCGCTTGCGCCCAAGTGATTGCGCGAATCTGAGCTTGGCCCGCCACCCTGTCAAGCCAAATTTTGTTCGGCTTATCTGCTCATAGGCCCAGGCCGTCGGGACCCTCCAGCGGGGCACAGCAAGCACGACGCGGAACGGGCCATCGAGCCGCGCCGGCTGCAGCCGCTCCCCGCGCCCGAGACCGATCGCCGTACCGCCCTGGAGGGCGAACGGGACGTCCGAGCCGATCTCGGCGCACAGCGACCGGCGGGCCTCGAGCGACATGCGGGGCCGGTAAAGGGCGGCCATGGCCGCAACCGCAGCGGCTGCGTCGGCGCTTCCCCCGCCCAACCCGGCGCGGGCGGGAATCCGCTTGATGAGCCGGAAGCTCGCCCCCCCCTCGATCCCCGCGCGCTCCGCCATCTTCCGCGCCGCGCGCAGCACCAGGTTGCTCTCGCCCGCGGGCACGGGCGCGCGCAGCGCCCGACCGGCGTGCCCGCGCACGGACGCGTCCTCGTGTCGCACGCGCAGCCGGAACCCGCGGCGGATCCGCGTCGCGACCAGCGTGTCGGCGAGCGTGATGGACTGGTAGACGGTCGCGATCTCGTGGTAGCCGTCGGCGCGATCGGGGCCGACCGCGAGCCCGAGGTTGAGCTTGGCGCGCGCCTCGATCTCGACCCGGCGCGGGAGGGGCCGCCGGCTCACGCGCGGAGGTAGAGGATGAGGACGACCGCCCCGAGATAGAGCAGCACGCACGCGAGCAGCGGGCGGTCGGCGAGCAGGACCTGGGACGGGTCCTCGCTGCTGCGCGCGCCCCACACCACGTAGAGATAACGGAAGATCCCGTAGGCCACGAACGGCACGGTCCACAGCAGGTGCTCGGTGCCGAACTTGGCGACGGTGCCGGGCCAGATGGTGTAGAGCGCGTAGCTCATCACGCTCGCAGCTGCGGCCACGAGCAGCAGCCCGTCCACCAGCTCGGGCGTGTAGTGCTCGAGCACTGCACGCTTGCTGTGGGCGTCTTCGCCCGCGTTCGAAAGCTCGCGCCCGCGCTTGCCCAGGGCGAGGAACAGTGCCCCGAAGAACGTGCACATCAGGAGCCACGGGGAAATCTCGGTGCCGGGCGAGACCGGCAGCAGCAGCTCGACGCCTGCGATGGCGCGCATCACGAAGCCGCTCGCGATCACGAACACGTCGATCAGCACCTGCTTCTTGAGGAAGAACGTGTAGGCGAGATTGACGACGAGGTAAGTCGCGGCGACCGTGGTGAAGCCGGGACCCAGCCACCGCGCGAGCGCGACCACCGCCCCGAGGACGGGGACGAGCGCCGCCCATGCGGCCGGCACCGGCAGGCGGCCCGATGCGATGGGGCGCAGGCGGCGAACGGGATGGCGGCGATCCTCTTCGAGGTCGCGCACGTCGTTCAGGAGATAGACGGCTCCCGAGAGCAGGGAGAACGCGAGAAATCCGGCTGCGGCACGCAGCGCGAGCCCGGGCTCGCCGAGCTGGCGCGAGAACAGCACGCCGGCGAAGAGCAGCAGGTTCTTGGTCCACTGCCGCGGCCGCAGCGACGCGATGAGCGCGCCGATCAACTGCGGCTCCGAGCCGAGCGACGGGGCGAGGGCGCGGGCCGGGCGTTGCCCTTCGTTCTTGCCGGAAACAGCGCGCGCTCGGCCAGCTCGCACAGCGCGTGGCCCATGGCGATGTGGCCCTCTTTCCGGCGGGGCCGGTCATGCCGATCACGGTCATGCCGAGCTCGTGCGCGGCCTCAACAGCCCGCAGCACGTTCGGCGAGCGGCCGCTGGTGGTGATCGCGACCAGCACGTCGCCGGGCGTGCCCACGCCGCGGAGCTGGCGGGAAAAGACCTCCTCGAATCCGAAGTCGTTGCCGATGGCTGTGAGCGCGGAGCTGTTCGTTGTGAGCGCGATCGCGGCCAGCGCCGGGCGGTCGAGGAAGTAGCGCCCGGCAAGCTCGGCGGCGAGGTGCTGGGCGTCGGCCGCGCTGCCGCCGTTCCCGCAGAAGTAGATCGTGCCGCCCGAGCCGAGGGACGAGATCACCGCCTCGGCGGCGGCGGCGACGGCGCGGGCGCAGCTCGATTCGAGCCGCTTGAGCGCGACGCCTGCGTCGCGCAGCACCACGCGCGCCTCGCGCTCGAGCGGGCCGCGGGCCTCTTCGGACGATCGTTTCATGGCGTTCCCTCCACGGCAGTGGCGAGCCTCAGTTGCCCGCGAGGACGGTGCCGAGATAGCGGTCCACGGCGTCCTTCCAGTGCGGCATCCGGTGCCCGGTCACGTGCTCGCACCAGCTCCCGTCGAGCACCGAATAGGCGGGCCGCGGCGCGGGACGCGCGAGCGCAGCTGTGGTCGTGCGCTCGACCGGCCCGTCGTGGCCGGCGCGCCGGATCACGTGCTCGGCCAGCTCGTGCCACGTGCACTCGCCGCCGTTCGTGCAGTGGTAGGTGCCGAACTCGGAGGCGGAGACGAGCCCCACGAGCGCCCGCGCGAGATCGTTCGTCCAGGTGGGCGAGCCCCGCTGGTCGTCCACGACCGCCAAGGACTCGCCGTGGCGCGCCTTGCGCAGGATCGAGTCCACGAAGTTGGCCCCGCCCGCGCCGTAGAGCCAAGCTGTGCGGACGATCACGTGGCGATGCGAGGCATCGCGCACGGCCTCCTCCCCCGCCCACTTCGACTTTCCGTAAACCGAGAGCGGCCCCACGTGGTCGTACTCGCGGTAGGGACGCTTGCCGCGTCCGTCGAAAACGTAGTCGGTGGAGATCGTGAGCACAGCCGCCCCGCATGCAGCTGCCACGAGTGCCGCGTTGCGCGCGCCGAGGCCGTTCACGCGGAAGGCCAGCTCCGCCTCGCGCTCGCATTCGTCCACGCGCGTGAACGCCGCGAGGTGGATCACCCACTCCGGCTTGAACGGCTCGATCGCGGCGCGCAACGCGGGGAAGCTCGTCACGTCGGCCTGGTCGCGGGAGAGCGCCAGCAGCTCGTGCTTCGCGGATTCGAGCTGCGGCAGCAGCGCCTTCGCCAGCATGCCGGCTGCGCCTGTGACCGCGATCCTCAAGACAGCTCCACCCGGCTCGAATCGCCGAGCATGAGCCGGTGCGCGCGCGGCATGGCGTCGCTCGCGGTCACCACCGCGTCGCGCCCGATCAGGCTCGACTCGATGCGCCGCGGCACGTTCACGATGCGGCTGCGCTCGAGCACGATCGAGTGCTCGATCTCGCAGCGGTCGAGCACCACGCCGTCGGCGATCGCGGTGAACGGGCCGACGTAGGCGTCGGCGATCCGCGCCCCGGCGCCGATCACCAGCGGCCCGCGCAGCCGCGAGCGCTCGACCGTGGCGCCCGGCCCGATGCGCACAGGGCCTTCGCAGCGCGACTCGGCGTCCACCGTGCCGTGGATCTCGGTCTGGAGATCCGCGAGCACGATGCGATTGGCCTCCAGCAGGTCCTCGACCTTGCCTGTGTCCTTCCACCAGCCGGTGATCACGTGCGAGCGCACGCGCCGGCCGCTCTGAATCAGGTGCTGGATCGCGTCTGTGATCTCGAGCTCGCCGCGCCGACTGGGCTGGATCGCGTTCACCGCCTCGAACACACACGAGTCGAAGAGGTAGACCCCGACCAGCGCCAGATCGCTCTTGGGGAGCGCCGGCTTCTCCTCGAGCCGCACCACGCGATCACCGTCCAGCTCCGCCACGCCGAACTCCGATGGGGTCTTCACGTGCGCGAGCAGGATCTGAGCGTCCGGCTCCTCCTGCTGGAACTCCCGCACGAAGTGGGTGATGCCGTCCTTGATGAGGTTGTCGCCCAGGTACATGACGAATGGCTCGTCCCGCATGTAGTCGGCGGAGATCTTGACCGCGTGGGCGAGCCCGAGCGGCGCCTCCTGCTCGATGTATGTGACCTGGAGCCCGAACGCCGAGCCGTCGCCGACCGCCGCGCGAATCTCGGCCTGGCTGTTCACCATCACGGTGACCTGCTCGCCTGTGCGGGGGTCCTTCACCAGCATCTCGCGCGGATCGCTGACCACGATCCCGACCTCGCGGATGCCGGCCGCGCGGATCGCCTCGAGCCCGTAGAACAGCACCGGCTTGTTGGCGACCGGCACGAGCTGTTTGGCGCTGGTGTGCGTGATCGGCCGCAGCCGCGTGCCGCGGCCCCCTGCGAGCACGAGGGCCTTCATGCCGGCACCCCGAGCGTTCCCTGGATGATGCGGCGCGCCTCGGCGAGCGCGTCCTCGAGCTTCGCGGGATCCTTGGCACCTGCGAGTGCCAGGTGCGGCTTCCCGCCGCCCGAGCCTCCCGCCACTTTCGCAACTGCGCGCACCAGCTCGTCGGCGCGCAGCTTCTTCTCCGCCACCAGGTCGTCCGTGACGGCGGCGAGGAACGCGAGCTTGCCGCCGCTCCGGATCGCGAGCACCGCCGCGCCGCGCCCGAGCGCGCCCCGCAGCTTGTCCGCAGCTTCGCGCACAGCTTCGGTCTCGGCCTCGGACTCGATCGCCGCCACCACCCAGCGCCCGCCCGCGCCCTTCTCTGCGCCGATCGCGAGCCGCGCCATCTCATCTGCGAGGCCGCCGCGGCGCTGCTCGGCCTGCGCTTTCCTGAGGCTCGTGAGCTCGGTCTTGAGCTTCTCCACCTGCTCGGGCACCGCCGCCGGGCTCGACTGGAGCGCGTGCGCGGCGCGCGCCAGGGTCTCGCCCTGCGCCTTGAGCCAGCGCAGCGCCTCGTGCCCGCACAGCGCCTCGATGCGGCGCACGCCGCTCGCGATCGCGCCGTCCGCGACCAGGACGAACGCGCCGATGTCGCCCGTGCGCGCGACGTGCGTGCCGCCGCACAGCTCGCGGCTGGTCGGGATGCCGGCCTCATCGACTCCGGGCACCGTCACCATGCGCACTTCGGCGCCGTACTTCTCGCCGAACAGCGCCATCGCCCCCATCTCCTTCGCGCGCTGGAGCGGGAGGATCTCCCACTTCACCTCCGGGTTGCGCAGCACCCACTCGTTCACCAGGTCCTCGATCGCGGCCAGCTTCTCGTGCGACGGGGCCTCGAAGTGCGTGTAGTCGAAGCGCAGCCGATCCGGCGCCACCAGCGATCCGGCTTGGCGCACGTGGGAACCCAGCTCCTTGCGCAGAGCTGCGTGGAGCAGGTGGGTGGCTGTGTGGTGGCGCATCGTGGGCGCGCGGTGCGCGGGATCCACGCGCGCCGCGAGCACACCGGTACGCCCAGCTTCCACCAGCGCTTCGCACGTACCCGAGACGAGACGTGCGCGATGCACGATGCTCTCGCCCTCCTTGTAGACGTGGACCAGCTCGGCCCGCGCCCCGCCGCCCTCGATCGCGCCGCGGTCCGCCACCTGGCCGCCCGACTCCGCGTAGCAGGGCGTACGGTCGAGCACCAATTCGATCTCGGGCGCAGCGTTCGGGCCACGCCCCGAAGCGGCGTGCTCGCGCCAGCGGCGCAGCGTGAGCCCTTCGGCCGCGAGCGTGCGGTAGCCGAGGAACTCGGAGTCCGCGCCAAGCGTCACGATCGTCCAAGCCTTCGAGGCAGCGCCCTCCTCCTGCGTGAACTTGCTCGCAGCCCGCGCACGCGCGCGCTGCTCCTCCATGGCGCGCTCGAAGCCCGCGCGATCCACCGCAACGCCCGACTCGCGCGCGATCTCCTCCAGCAGCTCGATCGGGAAGCCGTAGGTGTCGTGGAGCGCGAACGCGTCCTCGCCGCCCACCTCGCGCGCGTCCTTCAGCAGCTTCTCGAGCCGTGCCAGCCCCGCCTCGAAGGTCTGCGTGAAGCCTGCCTCCTCCTGCTCCATCACGCGCAGGATCTCGGATCGGCGTGCGCCCAGCTCGCGGTAGTGCCCGGCGAACTGCGCGATCGCGCGCTCGGCGGTGGCGGCGAGAAACGGCCGGTGGAGCGCCAACCCGCGCCGCGAGCGCCCGCGCGTCACAGCCCGCCGCAGCAGCCGGCGCAGCACGTAGCCCGCGCCCTCGTTGCCCGGCAGCGCGCCCTCGGCGATCGCGAACACCAGCGCGCGGGTGTGGTCGGCGATGATGCGCGCATCGCGCAGCGCCGCCGCGCGCCGCTCCGCGGGCGGTCGCGCCAGATCCAGCACCGAATCCACCAGCGGCGCGAACAGGTCGGTCTCGAAGATCGTGCTCTTCCCCTGCACGATGAGCGCCAGTCGCTCGATCCCCATCCCGGTGTCGATGCCGGGGCGCGGCAGCGGCTTCAAGCTGCCGTCCGCTTGCGCATCGAACTGCGGGAACACCAGGTTCCAGAACTCCATGTAGCGGTCCCCGGCATCGCCGGGCCGCTCGCCCCAGAACGCGCCCTCCGCGAGGTAATCCGGGCGCCTCTCGCCGAGATCGAAGTAGATCTCGCTGCACGGCCCGCATGGCCCCGAGCCGCCCGCCGGTCCCCAGAAGTTGTCCGCCCGCCCCAGCGAGACGATGTGATCCGCCGGCAGCCCGATCTTCTTCCACAGCGCGATCGCATCTTCGTCGCGCGGCAGATTCCCCTCGCCCGCGAAGACCGAGGCGTAGAGCCGCGACCTGGGCATTCCGAGCGTCTCGGTCACGAACTCCCAGGCGAAGGCGATCGCCTCCGCCTTCGCGGGCCGAACGAGAAGTTCCCGAGCATCTCGAAGAACGTGTCGTGCCGAGGGGTCAGGCCGACGTAGTCGAGGTCGGTGAGTCGCAGGCACTTCTGCACCGAGACCGCGCGTGTGTAGGGCAGCTCGCCGCTGGCTGTGTAGTAGGGCTTGAATTGCACCATGCCGGCGGTGGTGAAGAGCAGCGTCGGATCGTTGGGAACCAGCGGCGCGGACGGCACTTCGGTGTGGCCGCGGGAGGTGAAGAAATCGAGGAACGCGCGGCGCAGCTCGGCCGCGGTTCGCGAGGTCAGGGATGCCGGGGTGGGGACCATGGAACGGCGGAAGATAGCGGCTCCGACCGGGGGAGTGAAATCGAGCGCGGAATCCGCGGCTTCAGTAGACCCCGGGCAGGATCCGCCGCGTGCGCCCCATGTACGCTCGGTATTCCGCCCCGAACTGCTCGACCATGAACGCCTCCTCCACGTCCATGCGCCGGCGGAACATCCAGAAGACCAGCGGCATCAGCGCCAGCGCCACCGCGCTCCGGAACACGCCCGCGAAACCTAAGTCCATGAGCAGGATACCGAGGTAGGAAGGATGCCGCACGCGGGCGTAGAAGCCGCTCGTATGCAGCGTGTGCTCCGGCTGGATCGCCACGACGGAAACGAAGCGCCGCCCGAGTTCGAGCATCGGCCCGAGGCGCAGCGCCACGCCTGCGGCCAGCACGGTGAGCCCCGTCCAGCGCAGAGCTTCGCCCCCCGGGAGCACCCACAGGTCGCGCGCGTCCATGTAGGGCATCACCCATGCTGTGAAGAGCGAGTGGAAGACGAGGAGCGGGAAGAACGGCTTCCAGTCCGGCGCGTGCCTGAGCCCCTTGCTGCGGCCCGACGTGGACCAGGTCATGACCGGGATCATGATGAGGTGCAGCGCCACGACGCCCACGCGGACCGGATGCGCGAAGAAACCGCTCCAGCTGCCCCATGCCATGACCATCAGGAGCAGGAAGAGCAGGACGTTGAGCGGGATGCCGATCGCCTGGGCGAAGGGAACCCGGCGCGCATGCGGCTCGCT
>VBOS01000392.1 GCA_005893185.1 Candidatus Eiseniibacteriota bacterium | reverse complement strand
CGGCGATCAGTGCGCGCGCCTCGGCGGCGTTGCGGCGCGCGACCAGGATCTCTCCCCAGGCGCTGGTGGACCAGTCGCGGCGCACCGTCCCGAGGCCGGGAAGCGTCGCGCTGCGCAGCACCGTGGGGATGCCCTGGTGCTCGAGCACGCCGCACAGCAGCGCGCCGGCCGCTGCGTCGGGAACGCGATGCACCACCTCGGGCTCATCCGCCCCGGGCCCGGGCGGCGGCTCGGGGCCGAGGACGACGCGGCAGCGTGGACAGGCCGCCACCGCCGCCGCGTATTCCGCGCCGCATTCGGGGCAGTAGCGCACGACGAAGCGCGGGCTCCTCGGACGCCGGGCTAGCCTGCGCGCACGCCGGCGCGCGGCGCGGCGGCGACGTGCGCGCGCAGGATTCGCGCGGCCTCCGCGACGTCCTCACGCCGCGTGGCGAGCGACATTCTCACCCAGTCGCGATTCTCGGGGCCGAACGCCGTACCCGGCAGCACAGCTACGCCCAGGTCCAGCCACTCGCGCACCAGATCCCAGATGTCGCGGCCGGCGCGCACGGCCTCGACGTTCGCGAACGCGTAGAACGCGCCGCGCGGCGTGGGCACCCGCACAGCGTCTTGTCCGGAGAGCCCCGCGAGCAGCAGGTCGCGGCGCTCCTGGTAGGCGCGGCGCATGGTCTCGACCGCGTCCTGCGGCCCCTTGACCGCTGCGCGTCCCGCGCTCTGCACCGAGGGGAACACGCCGTGGGTGGTGTAGAAGGAGAGCAGCGGCCCCAGAACGGGCCGCAGCGCGGGCGGTGAGACGGCGTACCCGAGGCGCCACCCGGTCATCGCGTAGGACTTGGAGAACGTGAAGACGCTCACCGTGCGCTCGGCCATGCCCGGAAACGACGCCACGCTGACGTGGCGGTAGCCGTCGAACAGCAGGTGCTCGTAGGCCTCGTCGCTCACCACCCACAGGTCGCGCTCCACCGCCACCGCCGCGATCTCGGCCAGCGCCTCGCGCGAGAGCACGGCGCCGGTCGGATTGTTGGGCGTGTTGAGGTAGATGCCCCGCGTCTCGGGCGCGAGCGCTCCGCGCAGCCGTGAAGCGAGCGCGCCCGGCGCGAGCGTTCCTTCCATCGCGTCGAGGTAGGCCGGCATCGTGCGGTAGCGCGCGCCGTGCGAGAGCGAAACGAGCTTCGGGATCGCCATCCAGTGCGGCGAGAGCACGAGCAGCTCGTCGCCGGGACCGAGCAGACTCTGGAATGCGAGGAACAGCGCGTGGGTGCCACCCTGCGTGATCGTGACGTCGTCGGGCTCGCAGCGAATCCCGTTCTCGCGCTCGAGCTTCTCGACCAGCGTCTGGCGGAACGCGAGCGAGCCGCGGGCGTCCGGATAGTGCGTCTCCCCCGCGCGCGCCGCCGCCGCCAGGGCCTCGACGATGTGGGCGGGAGTCCCGAAGTCGGGCTCGCCGCGCTCCAGGTGGAGGACGCGCGCGCCCGTCTGCTCGCGGACCCGCGCCGCCGCCATCACCTGTCCAAGCTCCGAGGTCAGCTTCAAGAAGGGCCGGTCCGCAATCAGCCTGGGCATGGCGAATCCTCCGTAAATCAATGGGGCCAAAGTGCCGATGGAATGTAGCACG
>VBOS01000391.1 GCA_005893185.1 Candidatus Eiseniibacteriota bacterium | reverse complement strand
ACCATGACGAACGGATCCCGAAACTGGCAGCCGGCATCCTGTGAGGAGTCGGCAAACGCCCACGGGACCCGGTTGCCATCGAACACGGGGGCATCGTATCGCGACCAGTGAACGAGGTCCGTCGAGGTCGCGAGCCCGATGCGCTGGTAAGCGCGGAACGTCATCACGCGCGTTACGCCGGTGTAATACATATAGAACGTATCTTTCTGACAGATGATCGTGGGGGCCCAGACATGCCAATTGTCCCAGTTGTCGGGTCTTACGTGGAGGACCGGATCGAGTTGAGTCCAGTCCGTGAGGTTCTGCGACACGGCGTGGCCAACGTCCACATCGGAGGAATCGTCGTCGAGCGCAGACAGGTCGTGGCGCATGTAGAATAGATGGAAAAGCCCGCCCGCATGGATGAAGGCGAACTCCTTGGCCCGGTAGGGGTAGGGCGGAAACATGGTGGCCCCACTCGACTGTTGGGGCGCGGGCACGGCGGCGATCGCCTCTCCGGCCCGCCCCGGCGGCTCGTGAGCGCGACTCGAGCCTGGAGCGAGCAGCGCAAGAGCCAGCACGGCGCGGCACGAGCGGAGGCGGAGCCCACTCCAGCGGCTCCCATGGCACATCTCCCCTCGGTCGAACGGCTGCTGAGAATGAGAAGCGAGACGCATGACGCTCCCGACAGTTTGTCCCTCGATCCACCCGCCGTAAAGTAAACTTTGGCACCATTCGCGCATCTTGAGCGGCGCGGCCGCCGCGGAGCTCCCGGCGCACCCTGGTGACTCCCGGCCATTCTCGATGAATTGCGGCCGCCCCGGGGCTTCCCGATCCCCGTGAACTCCATGTGGAGGGTCCGGTTGAGGGTGCCGATGCCTCGAGGACACCGTCATCCGCACTCGAGGAGGCGCTCATGAAGACACCCGCCCAACCCCGCCACGGAATGGTTCGGGGCCTGAGTCACGTTCCGCGGTCCCCCTCGTTCGAAGGGCGCTTCGGCCGGATGTTCCGCTCCCTGCCGGCTGCGGAATTCCGGCCCGAGATCCTGGCAGAGCTCGCGAAAGCCATGACGGCCGAGCGCGAGGATCCGCCGACTCCCGAGACCGAACGCGACCCGGAGGAGAATACCGGCATCAGCGCGGGCATCACCTATCTGGGACAGTTCATCGACCACGATCTCACGTTCGACCCTTCGAGCAGCCTGCAGAAGCAAAACGACCCGGACGCGCTGGTGGACTTCCGCTCGCCGCGATTCGACCTCGATTCCGTCTACGGGCGGGGGCCCGACGACCAGCCGTATCTCTACGCCGCCGACGGCGTGCGCATGCTGCTGGGAAGCCGCCTGACGGGAAGCCCGAAGGACCCGAATGCTCGGGACGTGCCGCGCAGCAACCCGGCAGCCGGGCCGAAGCGCGCGATCATCGGAGATCCCCGCAACGACGAGAACGTGATCGTCGCACAGCTCCACGCGGTCTTCCTGCGCTTCCACAACCGCGTGGCCGAACGGCTCCAAGGCGCGGACTTCGAGACCGTGCAGCGCTTCGTTCGCTGGCACTACCAGTGGGTCGTGCTCCACGACTTCCTGCCCACGATCGTGGAGACGGAGACGCTCCAAGATGTGCTGCCCCACCTGAAGAACGGCACCACGCTCGCCGCGGACCCGCCTCGCCTCCGGTTCTTCCGCTGGCGGAATGAGCCGTTCATCCCGGTCGAGTTCTCTGTGGCGGCCTATCGGTTCGGTCATTCGATGGTCCGCCCGCAATACCGGCTGAACACGACCCTACCCGGCCGTTTCGACATCTTCGCGAAGTCCGGGCTCGACCTCGCGGGGTTCCGCGAGTACCCGCGCGAGTTCGCGATCGATTGGAGCCTCTTCTTCCGGATGCAGGCGCCGCCGAAGGACGTGGGGAAGGAGCGTCTCCAGCCCGCCTACAAGATCGACAGCTCGCTGGTGAACCCGCTCGCCCTGCTCCCCGCCATCGAGGCGCCTTCGATCCCAGTGCTGGCGCACCGGAATCTCCTGCGCGGGCTCAGCATGGGTCTGCCCTCGGGGCAGTCCGTCGCGAGACGCATGGGGGTGGACCCGATCGAGGACGAGCACCTCCGGGTCGGAAAGGCGACGGAGAGAAACAGCGCGACGAACGTCATCCTGACCGACATCTCCGCCGAGTTCGGTCACAACGCGCCCTTGTGGTTCTACATCCTGGCCGAGGCGCAGCAGCAGTTCCGGACGGACGTGACACCGATCCGGCTCGGCCCGGTGGGGGGCCGGATCGTGGCGGAGGTCCTGGTCGGTCTGCTCCTTGGCGACCGACACTCCTTCCTGTCCATGAACCCGGAGTGGAGGCCGTTCGACGATTTCACGCGGCACGGCCAGTTCGCCATCGGCGATTTCGTCGCCCGCGCGCTCGAAGCCAGGGAATCGCCGCAGACCCACGTGGCCGAGACGGCCGCCGAGCCGGTGCTCGCCGGGGGGCGAAGAGCGACGCCGTAGTCCCCTACCTCGCCACGCGGCGCGTGTCACCTCCGGGCGCGCGCCGCGCAATCACGCGCGGTTCGGCGGGTCGGCGAGTCGGCCGGGCGGTAGTTCCCGCACAGTCGGCGGCCCCGGGAGATCGGTTGCTTGCGAGGCCGCCACAATCTTCAGCTCGCCCACCCGGCCGGTTCAAGCCCGCCTGCCTCCCCGTCGATAACTGGGGTCAAGCACGGCTGCTTCTGGGGCCCTCGGCGGGAAGCGTTCGCGGCGAGGCTTGAGACCGTTTCGCTTCGCCAGGGCGCACGGACCCCCCAAGAGGTCATGAGGTTGAATCCACCAACCGAGACCCGGACTCACCCTGCCCTCGGGCTCGCCACCGAGCTGGCTTGCTTCGGCGCGGCCGGTCTCGCCGCCCTGGCGCTGATCGGGTGGCAGTTCGAGGTCCCCATCCTGCGGAGTCCGCTTCGCGGCCTGACACCGATGAACCCGGTGACGGCGCTCAGTCTCATCCTGGCCAGTGCCTCGCTGTGGGCCTTGCGCGGGGCCAAGCCGGAACCCGGAATGAAGAAGTTCGCGCAGGTCTGTGCCCTCCTGGTCGCGGCGATCGGCACGCTCAAACTGTTCTCCGCGCTCACGAGCATCGGGCTGCCGCTCGACCAGGTCCTGTTTCAGCACAAGCTCGCCGCTTTGCAACAGTCGAATCAGATGGCGCCCAACACAGGCTTGGCGCTGGTGTTCCTGGGTGGAGCTCTCCTTGCGCTCAGTTCCAGCACGCTCCGTGCTCGGCGGCCAGCCCAGCCCCTGCTGCTCGCAACGCTGGCGATGTCACTGGTGGCGCTGCTCGGGTACTTGCTCGGTGTTCGTTCCCTTTATCGGATCGCATCGTTCATTCCCATGGCGGCCAATACGGCGCTCGCCTTGCTCCTGCTTGCGGCCGGGGCGCTCCTCACCCGGCCCGACTCCGGCGTGTGCAAGTTCGTGCTGAGCCCGTCGTCGGGTGGCGTCATGGTTCGTCGCATGCTTCCAGCGGCGATCGTCGTGCCGGTCGTACTCGGCTGGCTCCACCTGGAGGGCCAGCGACGGGGCCTTTACGAAAACGAGATCGGGACCGCTCTCAATGCGCTCGTCATCGCCGGGATCCTGGTCGGACTCATCTGGCAGACGGGGCGGAGTCTGGAGGCCGTGGACCGTGAGCGGCGTCGCGTCGAGGAGGCGCTGCAGAAGAGCCTCAAGCGCCAGAGCCGGCTGCTGGAATCCAACCTCATGTGCGTTGTCACCGCGAATCCTCAGGGGTGGATCACCGAAGCCAATCCGACATTCCTCGCGATGGTCGGCTACGAGCGCGAGGACCTACCGCTGCGGACGGAGACGCTCACCCCGCCCGAATGGCTTGGGCGCAATGAGACCGCGCTCCGGGAGATCGGCGAGCGCGGAGCGGCCACACCGTTCGAGAAGGAATACGTCCGCAAGGACGGGATTCGCGTTCCCGTACTCGTCGGGGCAGGGGCGCTGCCGGACGCCGATGGGGAGATCGTGGCGTTCGTTCTGGACATCAGCAAGAAGAAGCAGGCGGAGCTCGAGATCGAGCGCATGCGGATGTTCCTCGACTCCATCGTCGAGAACCTGCCCAACATGGTCTTCGTCAAGGACGCGAGTGAGCTTCGCTTCGTCCGCATCAACCGGGCCGCGGAGGAGCTGCTCGGCTACGGGCGAGAGGAGCTGCTGGGGAGGAGCGACTACGATTTCTTCCCCAAGGATCAGGCTGATTTCTTCACGGCGAAAGACCGTGAAATCTTGAAGTCGGGCTCGTTATCCGACATCCACGAGGAGGTCATCCTCACCCGGGTCAGGGGGCCGCGACTGTTGCACACCAAGAAGGTCCCCATCCGGGACGCCAACGGCGAGCCGGGGTTCCTGCTGGGTATCTCCGAGGACATCACGGAGAAGCGCGAGGCGGAGTAGCAGATCGAAGCGCTCAATCTGTCATTGAAGTCCCAGGCCGAGCTGCTCGAGGTCGCCAACCATGAGCTCGAAGCCTTCAGCTACTCCGTCTCGCACGACCTCCGGGCCCCTCTGCGCCACATCGCCGGCTTCGTGGACCTGCTCCTGCGACACAACGAGGCGCAGTTGGACGAAACCGGGCAGCGTCGCTTGAAACTGATCAACGAATCCGCTCGCCGCATGGCGCAACTGATCGACGACCTCCTGGTGTTTTCGAGAATGGGCCGTGCCGAGCTTCAGCGCTCGCGGGTGGACTTGAACGCCATGGTGAAGACCGTCCTCGCAGACCTCGAGCAAGAGACCCGGGGGCGCCAGATCCGGTGGGTCATCAATCGCCTGCCGCAGGTCGAGGGCGATCCGTCCATGTTGCGGCTCGCCTTGACCAACCTCATGGGAAACGCCGTCAAGTACACGAGCACGCGTGAGGAGGCGGTGATCGAGATTGGAGCGGTCGAGGAAGCGCCCGATGGGATCGAGGTCTTCGTGCGTGACAACGGTGTCGGCTTCGACATGACATACGTCGAGAAACTCTTCGGCGTGTTCCAACGGCTCCACCGGCAGGAGGAATTCTCCGGAACCGGGATCGGCCTCGCCAACGTCCGGCGGATCATCCATCGCCACGGCGGGAGGACCTGGGCTGAAGGCGCCCTCGATCAGGGCGCGACGTTTCACATCAGTCTCCCCCGGCACGAGGAGGGGAAGGAGGACAGACCATGGGCGGCTTGACGCGGATTCTGCTGGCGGACGACAGCCGCAGCGATGTCGAGCTGGCGATCGAGGCGTTGACCGAGCACCATCTGGCGAATCAAGTGGTCACCGTCAGCGACGGGGCGGAGGCGCTCGACTATCTCTACTCCCGCGGCCGATTCGAGGGGCGGTCGGATGGCCTGCCGGCGCTCGTGCTCCTCGACATCCACATGCCGAAGGTGGACGGGCTGGAGGTCCTTCGGCGGATCCGGGCGGATGCCCTTCTGGCGACGTTGCCGGTCGTGATGCTCACATCCTCCCGACAGGAGCGGGACATCGTCGAGAGCTACCGGCACCGCGTGAACGGCTTCATGGTCAAGCCGATCGATTTCCCCGCCTTCATCGAGGCGGTCAAGGCCCTGGGTCTGTCCTGGGGGGTCGTCAATGAGCCGACGGCAGGCGCGAAGCGGGCGGCCTGAGTGTCCGCCGTCCGTCCGCACGCGCGCAGCCTGACCTCGATCCTTCTCGAGGCCAACGTCGTAAAGCCCGAGCAGGTCGATGCCGGTCTGGTCCGGCAGCGCTCGACCGGTCTCCGGATCGGCGAGACCCTGGTCGAGATGGGCGCCGCCACCGAGGAGGACATCGGCTGGGCGCTCGCCCGCCAGCTCAATCTTCCTTTCGTGGACCCGCGCCCGGAGGCGCTGGACCGAGAGCTGATCCAATCGTTCCCCGAAGGCCTGCTCCACCGGCTCGATGCCGTGCCGCTCGTGAACGAGGGCCCGATCCTGTCGGTCGCGCTGGCTGACCCTCTCGACAGCGACGTGCTCGAGGAACTGGAACGCGCCGCCGGGCGACCGCTCACGCTCGGGGTGGCCACGCCGAGCGCGATCCGGCGGGTGCTGCGCGACGTGCTGGGGCCGCGGCACGATGTGCCCGCCGTTCTCCCAGTGGCGGCCCCGGACCAGCACTTCGACATCGAGTGGGACCGCTCGGGAGCGAGCTTCCTGCAGTTCCATCTGGACAAGGCACGACGCGCCCGTGCCAGCCAGATCCACTTCCTGGCGCGGCGAGGATCGCTCGAGGTGCACCACCGCATCGGTGAGCGCCTCGTTCGCGTGCGGAGCGAGCCCCCGGGGGCCCTCTACTACCTCCTGGGCCGCATCGAAGCCCTGGGCGGCCCGGTGATCGACGACCGCGTGGCCCACGTCGCGTGGCGCGTCGTCTGCCCTGCCGGCACGGAGGCTCTGGATCTCGGAATCTCGCTCCTCCACCAGGAGGAGGGCGTCTCGATAACGCTCGACCTGCGGCCTGTCCCCATGCGATCGCCCGCGCTCGATGAACTCGGATTCGATCCCGTGGACCTTGCGAGGCTCCGCGAGACGCTGGACGCCCAGGCGGGACTGGGCATCGTTAGCCGCCACGGGCGGGGGGCTCGACCACGCTGGCGTGCCTCCTCGCCGAAGCAGGGATCACGGAGCGCCGGTGTCTCGCCTTCGGGGTGGCCGCGGCTCGGGTGCCGGCCGAGGTGAACGTTCCTGGATCGGCCGCCGAAGCGGCGCAGGTGTGGGCGGGAGCGGCCCTGGCGCAGTGCGCGGATATCGTCGTGCTCGACGGCGTGCTCACGGGGGCCGCCGTGACCGCGGCGCTGTCGCCGGAGGCGGCGGGCCGCATGCTGCTCGTCCGCACGGACTGGACCGACACGTTCGCCCTGCTCGAGCACCTCGCGGAGCGAGCCCAGGACCGCGCGGCGCTCGCGGATCGGCTGCGCTTCGTGGTCCAGCAGCGCCTCCTGCGCGTGGAAGGCGGCCCCGCGCCGCAGAACGCCTCCGCCCTGTTGCGCGATCGTCGCGCGGTCTTCGAGGTGCTCTTCGCGGAAGAATCGCTGCGCAAGGCACTCCGCGCCGGCGAGCCGGCCGCGCGGCTCGAGGCGTGCGCGGAAGCCGCCGGATTCCGCCCGCTCGCCCGGCAGCTCGAGGCGCTGGTGGCCGCGGGCAGCGTCAGCGCCACCGAGGCCGCGAGCCATCTCGCGTGAGCACGCACCATGGCTCATGACCTGACGGCGCTGCTGGGATTCGCCAAGGACCAGAACGCGTCGGACCTGCACATTGCGCCGACCATGCCTCCGCTGGTCCGGATCCGCGGCGAGATGGTGCCGCTCGAGATGGCGCCGCTCAGCGGCGAGGAGACGCACGCCGCCATATACGACATCTTGAACGACGTCCAGAAGCGCATCTTCGAGGAGCGCCACGACCTGGACTTCGCCTTCGAGATTCCGGGCGTGTCGCGGTTCCGCTGCAACGTCCTGCTCCAGCAGCAGGGCCCCGGGGCGGTGTTTCGCGTGGTGCCCATGTCGGTCCGGACCCTGGACGAGATGGGGATGCCCAAGGTGCTCAAGGATCTCGCGTTGCGCGAGAAGGGGCTGGTGCTCGTCACCGGTCCCACGGGTTCGGGCAAGTCCACCACGCTGGCGGCGATGGTGGACTACGTGAACGAGACCCAGCGCGGCCACATCCTCACAATCGAGGACCCGATCGAGTTCGTCCATCAGTCGAAGAAGTGCCTGGTGAGGCAGCGCGAAGTGGGGCCCCACTCGCAGTCATTCTCCAGCGCGCTGCGGGCGTCACTGCGCGAGGACCCCGACGTGATTCTGGTCGGAGAGCTGCGCGACCTGGAGACCACGCAGCTCGCGATCTCGGCGGCGGAGACCGGCCACCTGGTGTTCGCCACGCTTCACACCAACTCCGCCTCCAAGACCGTGGATCGAATCATCGACATCTTCCCGGCCGGGCAGCAGGCGCAGGTCCGCACCATGCTCTCGGAGTCCATCGAGGGGGTGGTCGCGCAGAGCTTGCTCCCCTCGAAGGACGGCAAGGGCCGGGTCGCGGCGCTCGAAGTGCTGGTGGGCGTGCCGGCCCTGCGCAACCTGATCCGCGAGGACAAGACCGCGCAGATCCTGTCCGTGATCCAGACGGGGGCGCAGCACGGCATGCAGAGTCTCGACCAGTCCCTGCGCGACCTCGTGATGCAGGGCAAGCTGTCGCGCCACGAAGCCATGAAGAAGTCGTCGAACCCACGCCTGTTCGATGCCGCGGGAGCGACCGGAGCCGGGGAGCCGGGCGTGCCCGCGGTGCGGCCGGGCCCCGTCACTCGGTAGGAGGGAACGTCGTGGACCTCGATACGTTGCTCACCGGACTCAAGCAGCGCAGGGGATCCGACCTCTACCTCACCGCCGACTCGCCTCCGCTCTATCGCGTGGACGGCGCCACGGTGGCGGTGGAGGACCGGGTCTGGCTCGCGGGCGAGGTGGAATCCGTCATCCGCGCCGTGCTCTCGCCGGCCGAGAGCGACGAGTTCGACCGCACGCACGAGCTGAACCTGGCCCGCGCTCTGTCGGGCGTCGGGCGCTTCCGGCTCAACGTGTTTCGCCAGCGCGGGCAGATGGGTCTCGTCGCCCGGCTGATCCCGATCGATTTCCCCAATGCCGAAACACTCGGGCTCCCCGCCTCGCTGATCGACCTGATCATGCAGAAGCGCGGCCTCATTCTCGTCACCGGCGCGACCGGTTCGGGGAAGTCGACCACGCTGGCCGCCCTGATCGACGACCGCAACATCCATACCCGCGGCCACATCCTCACGATCGAGGACCCGATCGAGTTCGTGCACCCGCACAAGGGCTGCGTCGTCACGCAGCGTGAGGTGGGAGTGGACACCGTCTCGTTCGAGGCCGGCTTGAAGAGCGCGCTCCGGCAGGCGCCCGACGTCATCCTGATCGGCGAGATGCGGGACCTGGCGACCGTGGAGGCGGCGATCCACTTCGCCGAGACCGGGCACCTGGTGCTGGGCACCCTCCATGCCAACAACGCCAACCAGGCGGTCGAGCGGGTCATGAATTTCTTCTCCGTCGAGGCGCACGCCCAGATCTACCAGCAGCTCGCGCTCAACCTGCGCGGGATCGTGTCGCAGCGCCTGCTGCCGCGCGCGAGTGGGACGGGGCGGGTGGCCGCGATCGAGGTGATGCTCAATGCCCCGCGCATTGCCGACTTGATCGCCAAAGCCGAGATCGCGGCCCTCAAGGAGGCGATCGAGGCGAACGCGCAGGACGGATCGCGATCCTTCGACCAGGCGCTGTACGACCTGTACCGCGGGGGCCTGATCACGCTCGACGAAGCGCTGCGCCAGGCTGACAGCGCCAACAACCTGCGGATCCGAATCAAGCTGGAGTCCGCCACCATGCATGAACGTGGGGCAGCCGCGATCCTTGCCCACGCGCGACTCGTCCGCCAGAGGAGGAACGATGGAAGGCTTGAAGCGAATCTTGTTGGCTGAGGACAGCCCCAGCGACGTGGAGTTGACTCTCGCCGCCTTGTCGGAGCACCGGCTCGCCAACGAGGTCGTACACGTGCCCGATGGAGCCGAGGCACTCGACTACCTCTACTGCCGAGGCCGTTTCGAGGGTAGAACCGGTGGCCTGCCGTCCGTGGTTCTTCTCGACATCAAGATGCCCAAGATCGACGGGCTCGAGGTTCTCCGCCGTATCCGCGCCGACTCCCGCTTGGCGACGCTGCCGGTCGTGATCCTCACTTCCTCCCGTGAGGAGGCCGACATCGTCGAGGGTTACCGGCTGCACGTGAACGCGTACGTAGTCAAGCCGGTCGCCTTCCCCAACTTCGTCGAGGCCGTCAAGAGCCTCGGGCTGTTCTGGGCGGTCCTCAACGAGCCGCCGCCGGCGGTTGCACGGCGGGCAGCGTGAGCCAGCCGAACCCGTAGGGGGATACGATGGCAGAGATGGAGGGCCGGCCTCGTATTCGCATTCTTCATCTCGAGGATGATCCGAACGATGCCGAGTTGATTCAGGCCTCGCTCGAAATGGACGGATTGCCCGTGGCGGTCGAGACCGGATGGGGCCTCGGCGCTCGGCATCGCTCGAGACACGGTTCCGGGCGTGCCCTTCATCATGGTTTCGGGCCAGCTCGGCGAAGAGGCTGCCGTCGAAAGCGTCAGGGGCGGCGCAACGGACTACGTGCTCAAGCAGCGCCTCTCGCGGCTTGGGCCCTCGGTGCGGCGGGCGCTCGCAGAAGCGGACGACCGGAGCAAGCGCAAGCAAGCCGAGGAAGCCCTGCGCAAGAGCGAAGACCAGCTTCGCCACGTGCAGAAGATGGAGGCCGTCGGACGGCTGGCGGCGGGTGTTGCGCACGACTTCAACAACCTCCTGACGGCCATCATCGGCTACACGCAGCTCATGCAGCGCCGCTTCCCGCCGGATCACCCTGCCACGAAGGATGCCGGGGAAGTGCTCGGCGCCGCGGAGCGGGCAGCGTCCTTGACACGCCAACTGCTCATTTTCAGCCGTCAACAGGTGCTGAAGCCGCGGGTGCTCGACCTGAACGGCATCGTCTCGGGCATGGACCGGATCCTGCGCGGGCTGATCGATGCCGGTATCGACTTCCTCGCGGTGCCCGCGCGCGATCTCGGCCGAATCAAGGCGGATCCGGGGCATGTCGAGCAGGTGCTCGTGAACCTTGTCGTCAACGCGAGGGACGCGATGCCGAGTGGCGGCAGGCTTACGATCGAGACCGCAAACATCGAGCTGGACGAGCACTACGTGCTAGACCATCCGCCGGCGCAGCCTGGTCGGTACGTCGTTCTCGCGGTCACCGACTCGGGCTGCGGGATGGATGCGGAGACCCAGGCGCGTATCTTCGAACCCTTCTACACGACCAAGGAGGTGGGAAAGGGAACCGGCCTCGGGCTTTCCACGGTGCACGGCATCGTCCACCAGTGCGGCGGCCACATCGATGTCTACAGCGAAATCGGCGTGGGAAGCGTCTTCAAAGTCTACCTGCCTCGTGTGGACGAGGCCGTAGATCCAGTCGTGAGCCGCGGTGTTGAGCCACCGGCGCCCGGAACGGAGACGGTGCTCCTGGTCGAGGATCACGCGCGGGTTCGAAACGTCATCGCCGAGACCCTGCGTCTCAACGGCTACACGGTGTTGGAAGCCGCCGAGCCAGGTGAAGCGATGTCCCGCGCTCATGAGCACCCGGCGCGCCTGGACTTGCTCCTTACCGACGTCATGCTGCCCGGAATGAACGGTCCGGAGCTCGCCCGAGCGATCGCAAGGCGCCATCCCGAGGCCAGGGTTCTCTTCATGTCGGGGTACACCGACAATGCGGTCATTCATCAGGGTCTGCTGGGATCGGGAGCCGCGTTTCTCCAGAAGCCCTTCACCGCCGAGGGCCTCCTCCGTGGGATCCGGGCGCTGCTCGACAACGGATTGCGAGAGGCCGCCTGAATCGCGGCCGAGCCGCGGAACCGGGCTGGAGGGGAGAGGGGCATGGTGCGGATACTTGGTCATCGCCATGTCCAGCGCCGCAGCTCACGATCCCGCCGCTCCCGCCCGGACTGGGGGGTGCAGAACGGCGGAACCCCGAGGCGGGTGGCCCCGCGGCACGGAAGGTGCGACGTTCGCCGCAGCAGGAGCCACTCCCATGCCCCATGCACAGAGCCGTACAGCATCTTCGCCCCCCTTCCGCGGGGTTGGGCCGTTCCGCCCCGTGGCCCTGGGCGTCGTGGCCCTCCTTGCGGCCTTCGGGCCGCCGCCGGCCGCTGCCAGCACCGTCGTGGTCCCGGACGATTCCTCCACCGTGCAATCCGCCATCGACTCCGGGGCCGACACGGTCTCGGTCCGGGAGGGAAACTATGCGGAAGCTCCGCTCGTCGAGAGGAATCTCGTCCTGCGGGGGATCGGGATCGCTCGCCGTCCGCGCCTGGCCGGGTTGATGGTTACCAACCGCGACCGCCCCAGCCCCGATGGATCGAGCGTGAGCGGATTCGACGTTTCGGGCACCGTCACGTACCAAAATGCCGCTAACAAGAGCCCCATCTGGGTCAACTTCTCCGATTGCTCCATGGATAACGGCCTCCTGGTCTACGCGAACGATCCGACGCTCACTGCATGCTCACCCTCAGCCGCTGTCACCTGCCCTACGCCAGCGGCGGCCTCGACTACATCTCCATGGAGGCCGACACCTTAGATAGCGGTGTCTCCTGGAGCCTCTGGGGCCAATCCGCCGTCTTCATCCAGAACTGCTGGTTCAAAGGGGCCACCGGCGCGGCGATCACGATATCTCGTGAGACGAGCGGGACCATCGCCCATAACCGGATCGAGAACTACGCTGTCAGTGTCTCCGCACCCGAAGCGACCTTGACCATGGACGGGAACACCATCTCGGGGTGCGGAACCGGGATCGATGTGCGCGCGGAAGCGTACGTCACGAACAATGTGATCCGTGGCTGTGGGGTCGGCATCTATTGCACGAGCTACGGGACTGTGCACCTCATCAACAATACAATCCTGAACGCCAGTAGTGATGGCATAAATGTCCAAGCCGCGGATGACTTAGGGGTCGGAGGGAACATCGTTGGATCCTGTGGCGGTAATGGCATCGTGATTTGGGGGAACTACAGCGGCCAGTATTACGATGTCAGCGTGCGGAACAACACGATCTTCAATAATAGGGGCTCCGGAGTCGTGTGGGGCGTGCAACCACCGACGCATGTTGCCATGGTACAAGACAACATCAGCTTTGCGAACGCAT
>VBOS01000389.1 GCA_005893185.1 Candidatus Eiseniibacteriota bacterium | reverse complement strand
GGCGGAGGCTCCGGCGCTCGCGCCGGCATCCATGGACGCGCCCTCGGCCCCCGTCGCCCTGCCCGCGCCCCTGCCCGAGCCAGCTGCGCTCGAGGCGATGGTGGAGGAGTTCATCCGCGACGCCGCGCTGGATTCCGGCTTGGAGCTCGGGGCCCTGGATGCGATGCTGGAGGAGCTGGGGCGCGCGGCCGCGGTCGTGGCGCCCGAGCGAGAGACCGCGCTGGCGCCCGCGCCCGATTCCGCACTCGAGACGCCGCCCGCGCCGGTTGCGGCGCCCGCGCCCGAGTCCGCGCTCGAGACGCCACCCGCGTCGGTTGCGGCGCCCGCGCCCGATTCCGCGCTCGAGCGCGAGTCCGAGGCCGACGCCGCGCTCGCGCTCTCCGCGGCGCCGGCTCTCGAGACGGCCGCAGGCTCTTCGGCTGGCGCAGGCGAGTGGACCCACGAGCCGGTGGTGCTCGAAAGCGATCCCGAGGTCCACGAGCGGCTCCGCTTCCTCGTCTGGATGCGGCGCCTGCGTGACAAGAGCCGCGGCGAGGTGACGCATGCGGGCTGAGAAGCTTCCATCCATTCTCGATCCAGGGAGGTCGTCGTGCGCATTCTGGTGACCGGCGGTGCGGGTTTCATCGGCTCGAACGTGGCCGATCGCTTCATCGAGCTGGGCCACGAGGTCGCGGTTCTCGACGATCTCTCCACCGGCTTCCGCGAGTTCGTCCCGCGCGCCGCGCGCTTCGTCGATGCCGACGTCACGGACGGGGA
This sequence comes from Candidatus Eiseniibacteriota bacterium, assembly GCA_005893185.1. GTDB lineage: Bacteria > Eisenbacteria > RBG-16-71-46 > RBG-16-71-46 > RBG-16-71-46 > WS-2. The sequence continues at coordinate 13,383 of VBOS01000389.1, read as the reverse complement.
CGCCGTCGGGCGGTTCTTCGCGGAATGGCGACCGGAGGTGGTGAGCCATCACGCCGCGCAGATCGACGTCCGCAAGTCGGTGGACGACCCGGTGCGCGACGCGCGGATCAACTTGCTGGGCGGCATCCAGCTGCTCCAGGCCTGCATGCGTAACGGCGTGCGCAAGGTGCTCTACGCTTCGACCGGCGGCGCGCTCTACGGCGAGGGGCGGAAGCTGCCGGCCACCGAGGATCATCCGGTGAATCCCGAGGCGCCCTACGGCGCGAGCAAGCACTCCCTGGAGCACTACCTCTACATCTGGAAGCTGCTCCACGGCCTCGACTACACGATCCTGCGCTACCCGAACGTCTATGGCCCGCGCCAGAACCCGCACGGCGAGGCCGGGGTGAACGCGATCTTCATCGGCCTCATGCTGGAGGGCAAGCGCCCGCGCATCTTCGGCACCGGAGACCAGCTCCGCGACTACGTCTACGTGGGCGACATCGTCGAGGCGAACGTGCTCGCCCTCTCGAAGGGGAGCGGCGAGATGGTGAACATCGGCAGCGGCGTGGGCGTTTCGGTGAAGCAGATCTTCGCCGAGCTCAAGTCCATCCTCGGGTTCGAGGGCGAGCCGATCTACGATGCGCCCCGGCCCGGGGAGATCCAGTGCATCTACCTCGATGCCACGCGCGCCCGCGAAGTGCTGGGCTGGCGGCCGCGCGTCGGCTTCCGCCAGGGGCTCGAGCAGACGGTTGCGTGGGCGCGTGCCGAGCGGGAGGCGCAGGCGAGGAGATAGCGTGGGCGGTGCGCAGCGGAGGGCGCGGGGAGGGAGCCGCCCTCAGCGCGTGAGTCTCAGCGCAAGCGAGCCGAAGGCGGTTTGGTCGTCGTTGCCGTCGAGGTGGTCCTGGTTGTCGATCCACCGGTAACCTCCGGAGAGCGCCACATCCACGCCGCTCGCCGGCCACCAGCGCGCCCCCAGCTCGAACTCGCGCGTCCGCTCGATCACGCCCAGGAAATCGAATACGTCCTCGTGGGGCGACCCCGGCACGAACGGGCGGTCGAGCCCGCTCTCGCCCTGGTCGGTGAGCGCGGCGGAGGCCAGCATCTCCCAGGCCGGATTCAGGTCCCATGCGCCGCGCACGCGCACGCGACGCGAGTCGGGGCCCGTGAAGAATCCGAGCGGCTCGCTCTGGGTCGCGAAGGAGCGGCCGAAGAACGATGTGTACACGAAGCGCGAGATGCGCGTGTACTCGGTGCCCCAGACCACGCGCGATCCGCCGACGGATCCCACCCCTTCGAGCCCGAGCTGGAATCCGAGCTTGTCCGGAAAGTTCGTGGTCTTCGTGTTCAGGTCGTCGATCAGCAGCTCCCCGTAGACGCGCGTGCCCGAAGCGATCCGCCACGCCGCATCCAGCGCCGTGAGAACGTTGTTCCGCAGCGCCGCGCTCGAGTCGGGCTCGTCCTGGACCTGGAGCCGCTGCACCAGGATGTAGGGTACGACGCCCACCAGGTAGAGCGGCTGCCATGAGGCGGACTTGTAGCGCGCCATCTCGGACAGACCGACGCGCAGCGACGAGACCGGCTGCCACTCGATGCGGTGCGCCGCCAGCTGCTCGCCCGCCGAAGCGCCCAGCGTCGCCGCCAGCGCCGTCCCGTCGAGCCGCAGCCCGCGGATGCGGCCGTGGAACTCCAGGCCCGTGATCGGGGGAGAGGTCCTGGACAGCGCGAGCGAGCCTTCCTCGCCGGGTCCCCAGTGCCAGCGGTTGCGCCCGAACTGGAGGCCCCAATCCCCGGCGTCTCCGGCGTATGCGAGGTAGCTCTCATCGGTGTGCGCGATGAGATCAGAGCCCGGGACGATGGGGTCCGCAAAGGAGTGCGCGTTCTCGACGAACCCGGCGAGGACGTGCGCGAACGCGATCCACCGGCCGACGCCCGCTCCCAGACGCACATGCAGGCCGGAGCCGGTCTCGAACCGGGACGAGTGCTGGTCCACGATTCCCCGGCCCTCGACCCCGGTGGAGATCTCGAGGCGGCCATCATCCGCGGGGCGACTCTGGAAGAGTCGCGGCGTGGACGCGAGCCCCGGGCGTTGGGCGAAATCCGGGACCGCATCCCGGGCGAGCGCGCGCTCGATCCGGGCGACCGAGATCGAGTAGATCGACGGCAGGGCGGGCGGCGCGCCGCTCCCCTGGAACTCGAACTTCTGCAGCGGCAGGGTATGCAGGCGGGGGAGCAGGATCCGCCCGCCGAGCGGCGAAGGGTCGAGAAGGTCCAGCGTCCGGATCTCGGCCTCGAGCGGATCGCCCACCGGGAGGTACTCGAGCGGGCTCGCAGCTGCGGGGAGGGCGGAGGCGGTCACGGTCGCGGCCACGACGAGCCCCACGGCGAGGCGCGAGCCCGCCGCGCCATGTGCTCGGTTTCGCATGGCGGCGCATGCTAGCAGCGGCAGGGAAAGGGGCCAAAGTCTCGCGGCAGCCCGGGTGTGCACCGCCCCCGCGCCGGCGTGGGCCCCGCAGCGCGTTTGAGCGGCTTTCCGGGCCTGTGCTACGGTCGCCCGCTCGATTCGAGGCCGCTGGACCGTGCCGGCCAGGGCCGCCCATCGGACTCTCGACGGAGGTGACCACCTTTGCGTCCCGGCAACCCGGAGACGCTCGCCCAGCCCTACGACCCAACGCTGGTCGAGTCGCGGTGGTACGCGTTCTGGGAGGAGCGCGGGGTGTTCCGGGCTGGCTCCGCGCCGGGGACGCGCGATCCGTACGTGATCTCGATCCCCCCGCCCAACGTGACGGGCTCGCTGACCATGGGCCACCTTCTGGGCGAATCGATCCGCGACCTCCTGCTGCGCTGGCGGCGAATGGAGGGACGCGAAACCCTCTACGTCCCCGGCATGGACCACGCCGGGATCGCCACCCAGAACGTGGTCGAGAAGAAGCTCCGGGACGAAGGCAAGAGCCGGAACGACCTGGGGCGCGAAGGCTTCCTGCGCGAGGTCTGGGACTGGAAGGAGCAGTACGGGGGGCTGATCCTCAAGCAGCTGCGCCGCGTGGGGGTCTCGGCGGACTGGTCGCGCGAGCGCTTCACGCTCGATCCCGAATACTCGCGGGCCGTGATGCTCGCGTTCCAGCACCTCTACGACAAGGGCCTGATCTATCGCGGGCGCTACATCGTCAACTGGTGCCCGCGCTGTCTCACAGCACTCTCCGACGAGGAGGTGGACCACGTCGAGGTCCAGGGCTCGCTCTGGACGCTGCGCTACCCGGTCAAAGGCACCGACAAGTTCGTCTCGGTCGCGACCACGCGCCCCGAGACCATGCTGGGCGACACCGCCGTCGCTGTGCATCCCGAGGACCGCCGCTACGCCCATCTGGTCGGCAAGGAGGTGGTGCTGCCGCTGATGCGGCGCGAGATCCCGGTGATCGCGGACGAAGCGGTGGATCCAAAGTTCGGCACAGGCGCGGTCAAGGTGACCCCCGCGCACGACCCGAACGACTTCCAGATGGGGAAACGCCACGGCTTGCCCGAGGTCGTGGTGATGGACGAGCAGGCGGTGATGAACGAGAACGCGGGCGACTTCCGCGGCCTCGACCGTTTCGAGGCGCGCCGCCGCATCGTCGATGCGCTGCGCGACGCCGGCTACCTCGAGAAGGTCGAGCCCCACACGCACTCCGTGGGGCACTGCTCGCGCTGCGACACGGTGATCGAGCCCTACCTCTCGTGGCAGTGGTTCGTGAAGATGGCCCCGCTCGCCGCCCCCGCGATCGAGGCGGCGAAGAAGGGCCGGGTCAAGTTCTTCCCCGGGCGTTGGAAGAAGGTCTACCTCAACTGGCTCGAGAACATCCGGGACTGGTGCATCTCGCGCCAGCTCTGGTGGGGACACCGCATCCCGGTGTGGTATCGCGGCGACGAGACCCGGGTGTCGCCCGATTCTCCGGGGGAGGGCTGGCGGCAGGACGAGGACGTGCTCGACACGTGGTTCTCGTCCTGGCTCTGGCCGTTCGCGATCCTGGGATGGCCCGAGCGCACAGAAGCGCTGGAGCGCTACTACCCCAACGCGGTGCTGGTGACCGGCAGCGACATCATCTTCTTCTGGGTGGCGCGCATGATCATGGCGGGCTACGAATTCATGGGGGATGTCCCGTTCGCGCACGTGTTCATCACCAGCATCGTGCGCGACGCCGAGGGGCGGAAGATGTCGAAGTCGCTGGGCAACTCGCCGGATCCGCTCGCCATGATGGACCGCTACGGGGCCGACGCGGTGCGCTTCAGTCTCGTCTACCTCACGCCCATGGGGCAGGACCTGCTGTTCGACGAGAAGCGCATCGAGACCGGACGCTTCTTCGCGAACAAGGTGTGGAACGCTGCGCGACTCGTCACGCTGCGGCTCGGCGACGAGGAGCTCGGGGGGCTCAAGGAATCGCAGCTCGAGCTGACGCTCGCCGACCGCTGGATCCTGTCGCGCTTCTCGAACGCGGTGAAGGACGTGACGCGCTGCCTCAAGACCTACCGCCTGAGCGAGGCCGCGAACGCGCTGTACCACTTCACTTGGAACGAGTACTGCGACTGGTACCTGGAATTCGCCAAGCCGCGTTGGGCCGACGACGCCGACCCCGGGACCAGGCGCGCCGCGCGCTGGGTGGCGTGGAAGGTGCTCGACGGCATCCTGAGGATGCTCCACCCGTTCATGCCGTTCGTGAGCGAGGAGATCTGGCAGGCGATCCCGCACGACGGCGAGACGCTTGCGCTCGCGGCGTGGCCTGTGGCGCGTCGCGCGTGGGTCGACGCAGACGCCGAGAAGCAGGTCGAGTTCATCCAGGCCCTGGTCGTGGCGGTGCGCAATCTGCGCGCTGAGTGCAACCTGCCGGCCGGCCGGCGCGTGCCCGTCGTCGTGCGCGGGGCGCCCGAGCAGCTCGAGCTGGTCGAGCGGCTGCGCGATCAGATCCTGCCGCTCGCCCGGATCGAGACGCTCACCGTTGCGCGCGACGGCTCGCGGCCCAAGGTCGCAGCATCGGCTGTCGTGTCGGGGGCGGAGGTGTTCCTGCCGCTCGCCGGCTTGATCGACGTGGACGAGGAGCGTGCCCGCCTCGCCAAGGAGGCGGCCAAGCTGCTCGACGACCTCGAGAACGTCAAGAAGAAGCTCCGCAACCAGGACTTCCTGCGCAAGGCGCGCGCGGACGTGGTGGAGCGCGAGCGCGAGCGCCTCGCCCAGCTCGAGGAGACGCTCGAGAAGCTCAAGCGCGCGCAGGACTCGCTGCGCGTCGCGAAGGCGTGAGGGGCGGCGCGGGGCGCGCGGCAGCGCGGCGCGGGAACGGGCTCCATGCTGCGGCGCGGCGCTCGCGTGCGCCGGGCTCGCGTGCGCCGGGCGTCCGTGCGCCGGGCTCGCGTGCGCCGGGCGTGCGGCCCCGCAAGTCCGGCGACGTGCGCATGGGCGCCATCGGGACCGCCTACTCACGCATCTACGCCGTGGTGCGCCGCATCCCGCGCGGCACGGTTGCGACCTACGGCGAGGTTGCTGCCAAGGCCGGGTACCCGCACGCGCCGCGTCTCGCCGGCTACGCGCTGTACGCGCTGCCCGAGGGCACGCCACTCCCGTGGCACCGCGTCGTGGGCGCGGGAGGGCGGCTGAGCCTCGCGCGGCTCTCGCCCGACGGCGCGCTCACCCAGCGCATGCGCCTCGAGCGCGAGGGTCTGAAGTTCGACGCGCGCGGGCGGGTGGTGACGGGGCGGCTCAAGAGCCTGCGCGCGTCGAAGAAGAAATCCTCTTGACTGCTTCGTTCGACTCCGGCGAGCCGCTCTAGGATCCGCCAGTCAGCAGGTCGACGATGCGCAGGCCGCTCTTCCCGTCGCCGAACGGATTGCGCCAGTCACGCGGGCGCGCGGACATGGAGAGCGCGCACTCGACGATGCGCGCGGCCTCGGGCACGCCTCCTCCTGGAGACCGCCCGAGTCGGTGAGCGTGAGAGCTGCGCGCGCGTGGAGCCCGAGGAAATCCAGGTAGCCGAGCGGCGGGAGCGCGCGCACCTTGCCGTCCACGCGAATTCCGAGAGACGCGAGCCGCGCGGTGGTGCGCGGGTGAAGGGCGGCGAGCACGGGGATCCCGAGCGCTTCCGCAGAGCCGGCGAGCCCGTCGAATATGCCGCGCAGCCGCACCTCGTCGTCTGTGTTCTCGGCGCGGTGCACGGTCGCGACGGCGTAGCGCCCGGGCTCGACCGCGAAGCGCAGGAAGAGCTCCGGGCGCTCGGCGCGCGGGCGCTGGCGCTCGAGCTCGTCCACGACGGTGTTGCCCGTGACGAAGATCCGGGACGCGCCCACGCCTTCCCCGAGCAGGATGTCGCGCGCGGTCGGCGTCGGCGCGAACAGGTACTCCGACAGGTGGTCGGTCAGGATCCGGTTGATCTCCTCGGGCATGGTGCGGTCGTAGGAGCGCAGCCCGGCCTCGACGTGCCCGACCGCCACGCCGGATTTCTGCGCACACAGAGCAGCTGCCAGCACCGAGTTGGCGTCGCCCTCGACCAGCAGCACGTCGGGCCGCTCCTGCCGGAGCAGCGGCTCCATCCCGGAAACGATGCTCCCGATCTGGTATGCCTGTGAGCCCGAGCCCACTTCGAGGTTGTGGTGGGGTTCGGGCAGCTCCAGCTCGCGGAAGAAGACGCCGTCCAGCTCGAAGGAGTAGTGCTGGCCGGTGTGGAGCAGCACGTAGGGCACGCCGCGCGCGATGCATGCGCGCACAACGGGCGCCATCTTGATGATCTCCGGGCGCGTGCCTACGACGATCGCGATCTTCACGGTGCTCGAGCCCTCGTGCCTGAGGTTGCGGCCGTCCGCCCGCCGCGCTTCGCCGGCCGCGCGTCACTGCGCTCGCCTGCGTTTTCGACCGCCGGGCCTCCGGAGTCCACCACGCGGCCAGCCAAGCCAGAAAGCCTACGAGCGCCGGGGATGGGCTGGCAAACCGGATGCGACCCCTGGAGGCCGCCGCGAGCGGGATCCCCGACGCTGCCGAGGGAAGGGAACCGCCTGGGCGGAGTATCTTCTCTCGGCTCAGGAAGGCGGCTTTCCATTCGTGGAGGTGATTCCATGTCCTCGTCATGGCTTGCAATCGTGCTGATCCCGGCTGCTGTCGTGGCATCGAGCGCGGTCCCCGGCGCCGCCACAGCAGCCGGACCCAGGGTGACGATCTACACGCGCGATCTCGGCTTCGTGCGCGAGACGCGCACGCTCGACCTCGGGGGCGCGCGTGACACGGTCCGCATCGAGGACGTGCCCGCGCGCCTCGATTTCTCATCGGCGCGCCTCGCGCCGGCGGGCGATCTCAAGCTCACGCGCCTCGCGTGGCGCTACGACGTCGCGAGCGGCGACGTCCTGATCGACCGTGCCGTGGGCCGGCGCGTCCGCGTCACATCGCGCGGCGACCGCGCCACCGAGGGCACGCTGGTCTCCGCCGACGGGTCCTGGCTGGTGGTGCGCGCAGACGACGGCGCGCTCAACACCGTCGCGCGCCAAGCCCTCGAGACCGTGCGCCTTGCCAACCCGGCCGGAGACATGGCGTTGCGCCCGGCACTGGAGGCGGTGCTCGAAGGCGGCAAGCGCGGGCGCATCCAGGCCGACCTGAGCTACCTGACCGGCGGACTCTCGTGGAGCGCAGAGCACGTCTGCGTGCGGCGCGGCGAGTCGGGAGCCACGTGGTCGGCGGGCGTTACGGTCCAGAACGAGACCGGACGCGATTTCGTGGACGCCACGCTCAAGCTGGTCGCAGGCGAGCCGCGCCGCGAGCAGCCGATGCCGCAGCCCGTGGTCGAGCGGGCGATGGCGACTCTGAAGATGGCGGACGCCGGAGGCGCGGCGCTGGGCGAGCAGGCGTTCGCCGATTACCATCTCTACACGCTCGACCGCCCGGCCACGCTGCGCGACCGCGAATCGCAACGCCTCACGCTGATCGAGCCGCGCGCCGTCAAGGTCGTCCCACGCTACCTCTACCGGGGCGGGGCCCCGGGCGTCGCCGCGCAGCTCGTGGTGACGAACGAAGCTGCGTCGGGGCTCGGCGTCCCGCTGCCCGCCGGGCGCGTGCGCTTCTACGAGGCGGATGCGACGGGCGACCTGCAGTTCACGGGCGAGACGAGCATCGCGCACACCGCCGAGGGCGAGAAGCTCACGCTCGACGTCGGCCAGGCCTTCGACCTGGCGGCCGAGCGCCACGAGACGCGGCAACGCCGCATCTCCGACCGCGAGCGCGAGTACTCGGTCGAGATCAAGCTCAGGAACCGCAAGAAGGACGCCGTGACCATCGTGGTCGAGGAGAGCGTGGGGGGGGACTGGGAAGTGCTCGAGAAGACCCACGAGTTCATCCGCAAGGACGCCAACACGCTCGAGTTCAGGATCCCGGTCGCGGCCGGGAAGGAGACGATGCTCGGCTACACGGCGCGCGTGAGATACTGAGCGCATGGCGACGAAACCATCCCGAACCACCGGTCGCGCGGGCCCGGCGGAGAAGCAGCTCGAGGCGTTCATCGGCAAGTTCGCCCCGAAGGACCAGCGGCTCATTCGCGCCGTGCGCAGCACGGTCCGCAAGCGGTTTCCGACCGCGAACGAGCTGGTGTGGGACAACTACAACTTCTTCGTGATCGGTTACTCCCCGACCGAGCGTCCATCCGACTCCATCGTCTCGATCGCCGCTCGGGCCAACGGAGTGGGATTGTGCTTCATCCATGGCGCGGGGCTTCCCGACCCCGGGAAGCTGCTGCTCGGCTCCGGCCGTCAGACCCGCTTCATCCGCCTCGAGTCGGCGGCCGTGCTGGCGCGTCCTGAAGTCGAGGCGCTGCTGGCCGCCGCGATCGCACGGGCCCAGACGCCGCTGGCCGCCGGCGGGCGGGGCAAGCTGCTCATCCGGTCGGTTTCGGCGAAGCAGAGGCCGCGCCGCAAGCCGGCGAGGTGATCGCAGCCCGCGCGCTTCTCCGCGCGGGCGCGCTCGGCTACCATCGCTCGCGCATGCCCTTCCAGCTCCGCGCGCCTTACCAGCCGGCCGGCGATCAGCCCGAAGCGATCGAGCAGCTCGTATCGGGACTCGAGCGCGGGGACCGCCATCAGACGCTGCTGGGAGCGACGGGCACGGGGAAGACCCATACGGTGGCGCAGACCATCGCGCGTTGGAACCGCCCCGCGCTCGTGATTCTTCCCCGACAGTGCCGTGGGCTACTTCATCTCCTACTACGACTACTACCAGCCCGAGGCGTACGTGCCGTCCACCAACACGTACATCGCCAAGGACGCCTCGATCAACGACGACATCGACCGGCTGCGGCTGCAGGCCACCTCGATGCTGCTGGAGCGCGACGACGTGATCATCGTGGCGAGCGTCTCGTGCATCTACGGCCTGGGAACGCCCGAGGACTGGAAGGGCATGCGGCTGAATGCCAGCGCGGGCGAGCGCGTCTCGCGCCACGAGCTGCTCGAGAAGCTGGTCGCGATCCAGTACCAGCGGAACGACGTCGAGGTGGCGCGCGGCAGCTTTCGGGTGCGCGGCGACGTGGTGGACGTGGCGCGAATCTCGTCGCTCGATCCGCTGACCGGCCAGCTCCGCCGCCGCATGGAGCGGTTGGCGCTCTACCCGGCCAAGCACTTCGTGACGCCCGAGCCGCGGCTCCAGGCGGCGCTCGGAGCCATCCGCGCCGAGCTCGAGGAGCAAGTGGCGAAGTTCCGGGCCGAGGGCAAGCTGCTCGAGGCCCAGCGCATCCGCCAGCGCACCGAGTACGACCTCGAGATGCTGGGCCAGATCGGCACGTGCCCCGGCGTCGAGAACTACTCGCGTCCCCTCTCGGGGCGCGCGCCGGGCGAGCGGCCGGGCTGCCTGATCGACTACTTCCCGGACGACTTCCTGCTGATCGTGGACGAGTCGCACGTCACGGTCCCGCAGATCGGCGGCATGTTCGAGGGCGACCGTTCGCGCAAGCAGGTCCTGGTGGACTTCGGCTTCCGGCTCCCGTCGGCGCTCGACAACCGGCCGCTGCGCTTCGACGAGTTCGAATCACTCACCGGCCCCACGATCTACGTCTCGGCCACACCCGCCGAGTACGAGCTGGCGAAGTCCAAGGGCGTGATCGTGGAGCAGATCATCCGTCCCACCGGGCTCGTGGACCCGGAGGTGGTGGTGAAGCCGGTCGCGAACCAGGTGGACGACCTCCTCGCGGAGATCCGCGCGCGCGTGGCGCAGAAGGAGCGGGTGCTGGTCACGACGCTCACCAAGCGCATGGCCGAGGACCTCACCGACTACCTCGCCGAGATGGAGGTGCGCGTGCGCTACCTCCACAGCGACATCGACGCTCTGGAGCGCGTCGAGATCCTGCGGGGCCTGCGTCTCGCCGAGTTCGACGTGCTGGTGGGGATCAACCTGCTGCGCGAAGGCCTCGACCTCCCCGAGGTGTCGCTGGTCGCGATCCTCGACGCCGACAAGGAGGGGTTCCTGCGCTCCGAGCGCTCGCTGATCCAGACCGCGGGGCGCGCGGCGCGCAACGTGAACGGCCGCGTGATCTTCTACGCCGACACCGAGACCGACTCGATGCGGCGGGCGCTGGAGGAGACCGCGCGGCGGCGCGCGAAGCAGCTCGCGTACAACGAGGCGAACGGCATCACGCCGCGCACGGTTCAGAAGAGCGTGGAGGACGTGCTGCGCACGACATCGGTGGCGGACGCGAAAGGCAGCAGCGCGGGCGAAGATGTGCGCGGGCTGCTCCGCGCAATCGACGACGAGGGCCCGGAAGCACTCATCGCGCGGCTCGAGGCCGAGATGCTGGAGGCTGCACGCCGCCTCGAGTTCGAGCGCGCCGCATCTCTGCGCGATCGCATCGAGGACGTGCGCGCTGCGCTCGCGACCGCCGCGCGCATGGGGCTCACGCCCGCGGCTGCGGGCGCGGCGGGCGGCGCGCGCCGGGGGGCGCAGCGGGGCTCGCAGCCCGGCCGGCGCCGGCCGGGGCGCGGGCGCTGAGCCTTTCCCCCCCGCGCGCGTCTCTCTTATCATGCACCCCATGACCCAGCTCGAAACGAACACCTCGCCCTACCTGGACTCGGCCTCAAGGGCTCCCGCATGTGGGACGACAAGGGCAAATCTTGGCTCGACTTCTCGAGCCAGTTGGTCAACGTCAACATCGGCCACCAGCATCCGAAGCTGGTGGCGGCGATCCAGGAGCAAGCCGCGCGGCTGTGCACGATCGCGCCGTTCCACGCGAACGACATGCGGAGCGAGGCCGCGCGGCTGATCGCCGAGCTCGCTCCGGGCGATCTCGACATGGTGTTCTTCACCAACGGCGGCACCGAGGCGATCGAGAACGCCGTGCGCCTGGCGCGCGGCCACACCGGTCGCCACAAGGTGCTGTCCGCCTATCGCAGCTATCACGGCGCCACCGGCACATCGATCATGCTGACCGGCGATCCGCGCCGCTGGGGCAACGAGCCAGGCGCAGCTGGCGTCGTGAAGTTCTGGGGGCCGTACCTCTATCGCTCCGCGTTCCACGCCACGACGCCGGCCGAGGAGTGCGAGCGCGCGCTCGAGCACTTGGGCGAAGTCCTGACGGTCGAAGGGCCGCACACGGTGGCGGCGATCGTGCTCGAGACCGTGGTGGGCACCAACGGCATCCTGGTGCCGCCCGACGGCTACCTCGCGGGCGTGCGGGCGCTGTGCGACCAGCACGGCATCGTGATGGTGTGCGACGAGGTCATGGCCGGATTCGGCCGCTGCGGCGAGTGGTTCGCGGTGGACCGCTGGAAGGTGACACCCGATCTCATCACGTTCGCCAAGGGTTCGAACTCGGGCTACGTCCCGATCGGCGGCGTGATCATCCGCCGGAGGATCGCCGAGACCTTCCGCGATCGCGTATTCCCCGGAGGCCTCACGTACTCGGGGCACCCCCTGGCATGCGCATCTGTGGTGGCGAGCATCGGCATCTTCAAGGAAGAGAAGATCCTCGAGAACGCGCGCACGCTCGGCGCCGACGTGATCGGGCCGGAGCTTAAGAGGATCGCGGCGAAGCACCCGAGCGTGGGGGAAGTGCGCGGCCTCGGCGTGTTCTGGGCGATCGAGCTGGTGCGGAATCGCAAGACCCGGAAGCCGCTCGTCCCCTTCAATGCCGGCGGCGCCGACGCCAAGCCCATGGTCGAGCTGATGGGAGCCTGCAAGGCGCGCGGCGTGTGGCCGTTCGCGCACTTCAACCGGCTGCAGGTGACGCCGCCGTGCACCACGACGGCTGACGAAGCCCGCGAGGGGCTGGCGGCCATCGACGATGCGCTCGGCGTTGCGGACCAATGCTGCGAGGCGTGAGGTCACCCTCTTCCAGGCGGGGACGCACACCGACATGATGAGCCTCATGCACGCGGACTTCGAGCGACCGGCGAGACCGGTCATCTGGCACTCCCCGTAGGGCGGGACCATGCTCGAAGCGGTCGCGCTCAACCTCGTCAAGTACGCGCTTTCCGAGGATGTCGGCACCGGGGACATCACGACGCTCAACGCCGTCGGCCCCGGCGTCAGGGCGCGCGGCGCGTTCGTCGCCCACGCGCACGGCGTGATCTCCGGGCTCGACGTGGCGCGGCTCACGTTCCGCGAAGCCGATCCCGGCGTCACGTTCCGCGCGCTCGCCGAGGACGGCGAGCTCGTGGAGCCGGGAGCTGCTGTGGCGCAGGTGACCGGGGGAGTCGGCGGGATCCTCAAGGCGGAGCGCACGGCGTTGAATTTCCTGCAGCACATGTCGGGCGTCGCGACCCTGACGCGGCGCTTCGTGGACGCAATCGAGGGCACGGGGGCGACCCTCCTCGACACGCGCAAGACCACGCCCGGGCTGCGCTTCCTCGAGAAGTACGCGGTGCAGTGCGGCCGCGGCCAGAATCACCGGCTCGCCCTGTGGGACATGTACCTGGTCAAGGACAATCACATCCGGGCCGCTGGCGGCATCACGGCGGCGATCGACCGCATTGGCCGCACGCGCCAGGGCGACCTGCTGCTGGAGGTCGAGGTCGAATCGCTCGACCAGCTCCGTGAGGCCCTGCGGCCCGAGGTGGACCGCATCCTCGTGGACAACCAGCCGCCGGCCGATGTGAAGCGCGCGGTGCAGGCGGTGGACCGCTGGTGCAAGGCCCAGGTGTCGGAGAGTCCGCGCCGCACCAAGACCGCGCGCCGCTGGCCGGAGGTCGAGGTGTCGGGCGGCATCGATCTCTCCACCGCTCGCGCCTACGCCGAGACCGGCGTGGACTACATCTCGGTAGGCGCCCTCACGCACAGCGCGCCCGCGCTCAACCTGAGCCTGGAGGTCGAGGAAGTTGGCTGATCCGCTCTTCGACCGCGGCGCGTTCGAGGCCCGACTTCGCACGCGCATGGCCGGCCGCCATCTGATCGCGCGCGCCGTCGTGGAATCCACCAACGACCTG
>VBOS01000388.1 GCA_005893185.1 Candidatus Eiseniibacteriota bacterium | reverse complement strand
CGAGATTCCCTTCACACGCATGTCCGAGCCGCGCAATTACTCGCTCGCCGCCGAGCCCCGCGACCGCACCGTGCTGTGCGCCGAGCTGCCGTGCGCGGCGGGCGATGCGCACTGGAGCATGAGCGACGCGGCTCTCGGCGCCCTGCTCGTGGAAACGCTCGCTCGCATCGGGCTGCCGCTCCAGGCGACCGTCCTGCAGGTGACGACGCGCCGGCTGCCGCAGGCCTATCCCATCTACGAGCGCGGCTACGAGGCACGCTTCGCCGCGATCGATCGCTGGCTCGGGACGTTGCCCGGCGTGCTCACGCTCGGGCGCCAGGGCCTTATCGCCCACGACAACACGCACCACACGCTCGCCATGGCCTATGCTGCCGTGAGCTGTCTCGATCAAGCCGGCCGCTTCGACCGCGCGCGCTGGGCCGGTTTCCGCGACGTGTTCGAGACCCACGTCGTGGAGGATTGAGGCGACCTGCGGGGCCCTGGCGCGCTCGAATTCGAGCGCGTGGCGTTGGGGCATCGCGTGCTTCCCGGCGTCTGCGGGCAGCAGCTCGACCCGCGTGCTCCCGCGCTTACCCCTTCTTCGACTTGGCCTCGCCCGCGGGCTGGAAGAACACGACGCGATTCTTCGGCGGGCGCTTGGCGGCGAGCAGCGCCTGGTTGGCCGCTCGCCACAGCCCGGCGTGCTCGCCCGCGTGCTCGGGGAACAGCGCCACGCCGATGCTCACCGTGACGCCCACGCGATGCGTGCGCTGATCGAGGCCCTCGAGCCGCACGCTCTGGCGCTCGACGATCAGGCGGAGCCGCTCGGAGATCGCCATCACGTCCTGGGCGTGGATCGGCGATGTGAGCAGGACGGTGAATTCCTCGCCGCCCCAACGCGCCACGGTGTCGAAGGGGCGCACGCCGCGCTTCAGGGTCTGCGCGACGTGCGCGAGCACCTGGTTCCCGGCCTCGTAGCCGTAGGTGGTGTTGAACCTCTTGAAGTCGTCGATGTCCACGATGCACAGCGCCATCGAGGAGTTCTCGCGCTCGGCGCGTGCCATCTCGTTCTGCACCTCGAGGTCGAAGTAGCTGCGGTTGTACACGGCGGTGAGCGGATCGATGAACACCAGCTTCTCGAGGCGCGCCGCCCGTTCCAGCGCCGCGCCGCAGTAGTCTGCGAGCAGCGCCACCATCGCGAGGTCCTCGGGGCGGAACGGATCCGAAGCACGGCTCAGGATCTCGAGATGCCCCTTCGGCTCGCCATCGCCGCGCGGCAGTCCGGCGAACACGGCGGCCTGGACGCCGCGCGCGCCCGCGGCCTTCACGAGCCGCGTCGAGCGCGACACGTCGGGGCAGTAGAGCAGCACCTCGGAATTCGCGGCCGCCTCGCGGCCCAGGTCGGGCTCGAGCGAGTGCCCCGGCCCGGCTTCCTCGCCGTTCTCGGCGGGCACGAGTCGCACGTCGCTCGCGCCGAGGAACTCGCTTCCGATCCGGTCGAGCTGCGGGATCACGCCGAGCCGTCCGCGCGAGGCGCGCGGCTCGGCGAGCGGCACCTCCTCCTCGAGCCGGAGCAGGTGCCGCACGCGATCGAGGCTCGCCTGGGCCTCGAGCGGGAGCGTCGCGCGCGGGTAGGCCACGATGCCGTCATCCCGCGCTTCGCCCGGGAGCTGGATCGTGATGATGTCCAGGCTCTCGCGCCGCTGGTAGCGGAGCGCGGGCGGGCCGCCGTTCTGCGCGGAGGGCAGGCGCTTCAGCGCCCCGGCCTGCTCGAGCTGGCGCACAGCATACATCGCAGCCTGCTGGAGCTGGCCGGACACGCCGCTCTTGAGGGCGCGCTCGACCGCGCCGCGATCCGCCGGCGGAAGCTCGTCGAGCGGCAGGAGGCGCTCCAGCAGCTCGCGAAAGTCGATGTCCTTCCGTTGCATCGGGCTTCCCTGCCTCCCTGCGGGGTGGCCCACGTTCGAATTCAAGGGACCCTTCTGTGAAGTGTCGTCCGCGTTGCTGTGCGTGAGGGTCGCGATTCAGAGTACGGAGGCTGATCTTAGCACCAGGGCGGCGCGGATGCCCGCGGAATGAAGCCGGGGTGGTCCGAGTCGAACGGACCTACGCCGCCCTTTCGGGCGGAGGCCCACCGGCGCGGCTTAGCGCGTGCGGACGAGGCGGGCGGCGAGGCTCCCGGCGGCGGAGTCGATGCGCAGGAAGTAGAGCCCCGATCCCAGCATCCGCCCCTGGCCGTCGCGGCCGTCCCACACGAAGGGCGTTGTGCCGCGCGCGAGCGGCCCGCGGTGGAGCGTCCGCAGGGTGCGCCCCTGAACGTCGAAGATCGCGACCGTGGTCTCGACGGCAGGGTCGCCCGCCCGGCCGGCGAGAGTCACGGCGATCGTGGCCGGCCCGCGAACGGGATTGGGCGAGACGCGCGCGGTCAAAGGCACACCTCGCGCGATCGTCACGGCGTAGGGGCCGAAGCTCGCGAAGCGGCCGCCCGGCAGGGTGAGATCGAAGCGATAGAGGTACGTCCGCCCGGGCACGGCGTCGTAGTCGGCAGCGACGCACTCGCCGAGACACGTCAGCTCGCCGTCTGTGATCGGGCGGTAGACCGGATCGCCGGCCGCGGCGCGAAACACCGTGTACGAGCTGCCGCCGTAGCTGCCGGAGAGCTGGATGACGGGCACGCCGGCGCGGTAGGTGACCGTGACCTCGGGATCGGCGGCGGCGAGCCCGGCGAGCAGGCCGAGCGTGGCGATCGAAAGAGCGATGGAGCGTCGCATGACCGATTCCTCCTGAGCGCCTCTCATTTTCCCGCAAGTCGGGCGGTTCGTCCAGCCCTACGCGCGGGGCGGCCTACGTGTGACGCCCCGGCGGGCGACGGCCCGGGCCCTTCGAGGCGAAATGCCTTGACACTTGCGGCGCAAGCTCTTTAGGTTCGCCTTCACAATAGGCTCGAATCCGTCGCCCGCACGTGTGAGAGCGATCACAGACGCGTGATCCGCGCATAGCGTGTTATCGGCGCGCGCGCGGCGGCCGCTCAGCGATGGAGGCGACCGGTCTCCGGAGGAGGGGAGGCCTCATGAGGCTTTCCGAGTTGTTGAATTCCAAGGCCGTCAACCTGCGGCTCGCGGCCCGCACGAAGCGCGAGGCGCTGGTCGAGCTGGTGGAGCTTCTGGAGTCCGCCCACGGCTTCAAGAGCCAGGGCGAGATCCTCGACCGCGTCATGCGCCGCGAGGCGATGATGACCACCGGCATCGGCAACGGGGTCGCGATCCCGCACGGCAAGGCGCGGTCGGTGGATCGCATGGCGGCGGCCTGCGCGGTGTGCGAGCAGGGGCTCGATTTCGAGTCCGAGGACGGCCGACCCGTACACCTGTTCGTGCTCTTCGTCTCGCCCGAGAACGCCGCCACGCTCCACGTGCGGGCGCTGGCCAACCTGTCGCGGCTGCTCAAGGAGGAGGCGGTGCGCAAGAGCCTGCGCGAGGCGAAGACGGTCGAGGCCTTCTTCGCGGCCCTGCAATCGGCGGAGTCCGCGTACATCCCCACGTAGCCTGGGCGACTCGCGGACGCGCCGCGACCGGCGCATCCGGTGTGGCTCATTCTTCGACGCGCGGCCGGCGATCGGGGCCGCGCGCACGTGCATCGAACGAGCTGACCCAATCGGGCGACTGCCGCCCGCCCGGCCTTCCTGGGCGCGGCCATCGGCGAGGGACCGCGCGTGGATCTTTTCAAGTTGTGGTTCGGGCTGCCGCCGCATGAGCTGCTGCGGCTGCTGCTGCCGGCCGCACTCCTCACCCTCGCGTTCTTACGCCCGCTCGACACGCCCGCGCCGCTCACAGCAGCTTGGTCCGCGCTGTGGCTGGTCGTGGCGTGGCAGGTGGGCCTCCCCGCCCCGGCCAACGCGCCGCCGATGAGGCGTCGCCCCGGCGCCGTCGAATCCGGCGCCGTGGGCTTGCTGATCGGGATCGCGCTGCTCCTCATGATGAACGCATCGCTGGCACGCCAGGATCTCGAGCCCCGCGTCGGGCGGAGGGTTGTGATGGCGCTCCTCCTCATCGGTCTCGGCACGCTCCACCTCATGCTGAGGGGCCACGTGCGCCGCGCGGCGATCGCGTTCGCTTCCCTCGGCCTCGGGCTGCAGGTGCTGGACGGAGCTGCGCGCGGCGCCGAGCTTCCCGGGTCGGCGCCCGCGCGCGGCGGCGTGTGGCTCGCCACGGCGATCGCGGTCGCGCTCGTGGTGCGGCTCGGCCACGCGCGCGAGCGCTTCGCGGGCTCACCGTGGGTGAGCGACGCCCACGACCTCCACGACTGAGGCGGCCCTGAACCTCCGGCTCGGCTTCCTGCGCGACGCCCGCACCGTCGGGGCGCTCCTGTGCCTCGCGGGGCTGGCCCTTCTCCTGTGGCCCGCGCTCCTGGCAGCTGCCCTCGGGGTCGAACTGCTGGCGGCCGCGTTCTGGTGGTGGGCGCGCGCTGCGAGCGACCCGGCCGAGCAGGTGAAGCGCTGGTCGTGGCTTCGCCGGCCGGCGGGAGCGCTGTGGCTCGCTGTGGCGATCGAGCGCGTGATCCCCACGCTGTCGTTCGTGCCGACACTCTTCACGTGGGACATGCCGGCGGTGCTCAAATGGGCGCAGTCGCTGGCCGTGGTGTGGGCGGGGCTCGAGCTGCTGGCCGCGCTGCCGCTCGCGCGCGCCTACTCCGACGTGCCGGGGCCGCTGATTGCGATGCGGTCGTGGCTGCCCGCGCTCCTGCCGAGCACCGGCTTCGTCCTGCTGTGGCGGCTCTCACCGCTGTGGGTTGCTGTGCCCGACGTGCGCGGCG
>VBOS01000390.1 GCA_005893185.1 Candidatus Eiseniibacteriota bacterium | reverse complement strand
CGCACTTGGGGTGGATCTGGTTGAACGAGACCGCTTCCGAAGAGGCGGCGGTGAACATCTTCACCGGGATCGAAACCAGGCCGAACGAGATGTTCCCTGAACCGATGGAATGCGAAGGCATTCGGGGTCCCTCCATAGGGTGACTGGTCGTCGAGGCTAGCACCGTGATTTACTGGGCTCAACTTCGGTTCATCGGCCCCCCGTCCAGGAACGTTCAACAGCGCCATGTCGCCCCGCCGCGACACGTCTCGAAAACGATTGCCCGCAGCGCGTTCGACGCCTGCGCGCGCGCAGAAGTCGGCGCCGGGCCGGACGCCGGCGCGGCCGCGCAAGTCCAGGACAGGCGAGGAGTCCGCGCCGGGCCAGGAGCCGGGTCGCACAGCCGCCGAGAGTGCTCCGAGCGCGCCCGCATCTCTCGAGGCGTACCGGAAGAAGCGCGATCCCGGCCGCACGCGCGAGCCGTTCGGCGGCCCGGCCCCGGCGGCAGTTGCGGGCCGCGCCCCCGCCGCGCTGCACTTCGTCGTGCAGGAGCACTGGGCGCGCAACCTGCACTTCGATCTCCGGCTCGAGATGGAAGGCGTGCTCAAGAGTTGGGCGGTGCCGAAGGGCCCGTCGGTGCGCGCGGAGGAGAAGCGGCTGGCTGTGCACGTCGAGGACCATCCGCTCGAGTACGCGAACTTCGAGGGCGTGATCCCATCCGGCAACTATGGAGCGGGCTCGGTGATCGTCTGGGACCGCGGCCCCTATCAATCGTTCAAGCCCGAGGACATCCGCGAGCAATACGCGCGCGGAAAGCTCGAGCTGGAGCTGTTCGGCCACAAGCTCGGCGGCCGCTGGACGCTGGTGCGAATGAGCAAGAGCGAGAAGGACTGGCTGCTGCTCAAGAAGGTGGACGGCGCTGCGTCCGACACCGACGCCATCGCGCGGTGGCCGCGCTCGGTGATCACCGGCCTCACGGTCGAGGAGATGCGGGACGTGCCTGCCTGGCTCGCGGGCGTGCGCGCGCGGCTCGAAGAGCTGAAGGCCCCGCGCGGCGAAGTGCGAGCTTCGCATGTGAAGCACATGCTGGCGACGCTCGCGGAGAAGCCCTTCACGCGCGCGGGCTGGGTGTTCGAGATCAAGTACGACGGCGTGCGCGTCGTGGCCGAGCGCCGCGGGGAAGAGGTGCGGATGCTGGGCCGGAGCGGGGAGGACATCACCGGTCGCTATCCCGAGATCGCAGAAGGGCTGCGGGCGCTCGTGGTGGAGAGCTTCGTCCTCGACGGCGAGATCGTGGCGCACGACGAGTCGGGACGCCCGAGCTTCGGGCGGCTGCAGAAGCGCATGCTCCTCTCGCGCCCGGCCGACGTGGCCGCCGCCATGGCGCGCGTGCCGGTGCGCGCGGTGTTCTTCGATTGCCTGGCGCTCGAGGGCCGCGACCTCAGGAAGCTCGGGCTCATCGAGCGCAAGGAATGCCTCGCGCGCATCCTGCCGCCAGCTGGCATCGTGCAGGCCAGCGATCACGTCGCGGAGCACGGCGATGCGTTCTACGAGGCAGCATCCGAGATGGGGCTCGAGGGCATCATCGCGAAACGCGACAGCAGCCCGTACACGGGCAAGCGCTCGCCCGACTGGGTCAAGATCAAGTGCCAGCGCCGGC
>VBOS01000048.1 GCA_005893185.1 Candidatus Eiseniibacteriota bacterium | reverse complement strand
TTCGAGGCCGTCAAGGCGATCGGCGAGCTCTCGCCCGATCTCGTGCTGCTCGACGTGCAGATGCCCAAGCTCGACGGCTTCGAGGTGCTGGAGCTGCTCGAGCGGCCGCCGGCCGTGGTGTTCGTCACCGCCTACGACGAGTACGCGCTCAAGGCGTTCGAGGTCCACGCGGTGGACTACGTGCTGAAGCCGGTCTCGCGCGAAAGGCTTGCCGAGGCGCTCGCGCACGCACGCGCGCGGCTCGCGGACGATCCCAAGGTCCCGGCCACGCCGTCGGCCCTTTCGCTGGCAGCTGCGGCGCGCGCCCCGGGTCAGTTCCTGGAGCGCATTCTGGTCAAGGACGGCGCCCGCGTCCACGTGATCCCCGTCCAGCGCCTCGACTGGATCGAGGCGCAGGACGATTACGCCGCGATCCACGCCGAGGGCAAGATGCATCTCAAGCCGCGGCCGCTCGCCGAGGTCGCGGCCGGCCTCGATCCCGGGCGCTTCGTCCGCATCCATCGCTCGTACGTGCTCAACATCGAGCGCCTCGCCCGCATCGAGCCCTACGCCAAGGACAGCCGCGTGGCGATCCTGCACGACGGCCGGCAGCTCCCGCTCAGCCGGGCGGGCTACGCACGGCTTCGCGAGCTGCTCTAGACCGGGCGATTTGCGCCGCGCCGGTAGGGGCGAGAAAATGACGCTGCTCGCGGAGAGCCCGCCATGGCCTACACCATTCGTCGCGCCGAATATTTCTACGCAGCGGTCGAGGACCATCCCGGAGAGGCCTACGAGCTTCTGTCCCAGCTCGCGGCCCAGGGAGTGAACCTCATCGCCATTACTGCGCTGCCGACCGGAACGATGCGAACGCAGCTCACCCTGTTCCCGGTCGACGCGGCCAGGATGAGGAACGTGGCTCAGCAGGCGGGCGTCGCCCTGGACGGACCGCACAGGGCGCTCCTGGTCCAGGGGGACGACGAGATCGGCGTGCTCGCGCGCCTGCACTCCAAGCTGCACCACGCGAATGTGGACGTGTACGCTTCCACCGGCGTGACCGACGGCCGCGGCGGCTACGGCTACATCATCTATGTGCGCTCGGAGGACTTCGAGAAGGCGGCGCAGGCGCTCGAGGTGTGACGTCCTCCCCTCGAGGGTGCGGTAGACTGGAATGTACGCTGGTACGGCTGTTACGGCGTGCAATCGCCGTGGCCTGCGAGTACGGAGAGCCCCGACCCGATGTCTGGTCCTGTGACGCCGATCCCACCCACGCGCTCTCGCCGCGCGTGGCGTCTTGGCGCGGCCGCCGCTGCGTTCCTCGCGATCGCCACGTGCGCCTTGCTGCCTGGCTGCGCCGCCCGGCAGGGCCCGCGCGCCCCGCGCGTGGCGGTGACGGTCGCGACCGCAGCTCAGCGCGCGATGCCGTTCGCCCTCCAGGCCACCGGCACGGTCGAGCCCTTGCAGACGGCGGCGGTGGGCTCGCAGGTCGGCGGCGTCATCACGCGCGTCGCCTTCCGCGAGGGGGATCAGGTGCAGCAGGGCCAGGTGCTGTTCGAGCTGGATCACCGATCGTTCCGCGCCGAGCTCGATCAGGCGCGTGCGGCCCTCGCGCGCAGCCGCGAGCAGGCCGAGGTCGCTCGGCTCGACGCGGAGCGGGGGCGGGCTTTGATCGCGCAGGGCGCCCTCTCCCAGGCCGATTGGGACCAGAAGCGCTCGACCGCCGAAACGGCGGAGGCGAACCTGCTCGGCGACTCGGCCGCGGTCGAGACCGCGCGGCTCAACCTGGAGTACGCGTCGATCCGGGCGCCGATCTCGGGACGCACCGGCCGTCTCATGGCGCACGAGGGCGATTACGTGAAGTCGGCCACCAGCGATCCGCTGATCACGATCAACCAGCAGAGCCCGGTGCGCGTGCGATTCACCGTGCCGGTGAGCGAAGTCCCGCTGGTGCAGCGCTATCGCGGCGCCGGAACGCGCGTGATCGTGACGCTGCCCGCGCAGGACACGGTGTCCCGCGAGGGCCCCCTGGCGTTCGTCGACAACGCGGTGGATCCCGCGAGCGGCACGCTGCTCCTCAAAGGTGAGCTGCAAAACCGCGACGGACTCCTCGTGCCCGGACAGTTCGTGGACGTTCGGCTCGTTCTCTACACCGAGCCCAAGGCGACCGTGGTCCCGGCGCCCGCGGTCGCAACCGGGCAGGCGGGTACGTTCGTCTATGTGCTGAACCCGGATTCGACCGTCACGGCCCGTCCGGTCCAGGTGAGCCGGACGGTGGACGAGATGGCGGTGCTCGCGGGTGGGCTCGAGCCGGGCGAGACCGTGGTCACGGACGGGCAGTTCCGGCTGTCGCCGGGCGCCCGCGTGATGGTGCGCGCTCCGTCGGGAGGAACGCCTTGAGCATCTCCGAACTCTTCATCCGCCGGCCGGTCATGACCACGCTTGTGATGTCCGGCGTGCTGCTCTTCGGAGTGCTGGGCTACACGCAGCTCCCGGTGAGCGACCTTCCGAACGTCGACTACCCCGTGATCTCGGTGAGCGCAGGCCTCCCCGGCGCGAGCCCCGAGACCATGGCATCGGCTGTGGCCACCCCGCTCGAGAAACAGTTCACCACCATCGCCGGGCTCGACGCCATGACATCTTCGAGCTCCCAGGGCAGCTGCTCGATCACGCTCCAGTTCGCGCTCGACCGCAACATCGACGCAGCCGCTCAAGACGTGCAGGCCGCGATCACCAAGACGCTGCGCTCGCTGCCGACCGGCCTCACGCCCCCTTCGTACCAGAAGGTCAACCCGGCGGACCAGCCGATTCTCTTCCTCGTCCTCAGCTCGAAGATGTTGTCGCTGTCCCAGCTCGACGAGTACGCCGAGAACTGGCTGGCGCAACGCATCTCGATGGTGAAGGGCGTGGCGCAGGTCTCCGTGTTCGGGGCTCAGAAATACGCGGTGCGCATCCAGCTCGATCCGCGCGCGCTCTCGTCACGCGGCATCCCGATCGGCGACGTGACGAACGCCGTGCAGGACGCGAACGTGAATCTCCCGACCGGGATCCTGTGGGGCCCCAGCCGCGCGGCGGCGGTGATGGCGAACGGACAGCTCGGCAACGCCCGGGAGTTCGGCGACGTCGTGGTCAGCTACCGGAACGGCGCCCCGGTGAGGGTGCGCGATCTCGGCCGTGTGCTCGACGACGTGCAGGTCAACAAGGTCGCGAGCTGGTTCGGGGACAATCGCAGCATCACGCTCGCGGTCCAGCGCCAGCCGGGGACCAACACCGTCGAGGTCGCCAGCGCGGTGCTCGACCTGCTCGAGAAGGTGAAGCCCCAGCTCCCCGCTTCGGTCGAGATCAACACTCTTTACGACCGCTCGGAGTCGATTCGCCGCTCGGTGCACGACGTCCAGTTCACGCTGCTGCTCACCCTGGCCCTGGTCGTGATGGTGATCTTCCTGTTCCTGCGCAACCTGCCGGCCACCGTGATCCCCAGCCTGTCGCTGCCGCTCTCGGTGGTCGGGACCTTCGCGGTGATGCACCAGATGGGCTACAGCCTCGACAACCTGTCGCTCATGGCGCTCACGCTCTCGGTCGGCTTCGTCGTGGACGACGCCATCGTGATGCTCGAGAACATCCACCGTCACATCGAGGCCGGGAAGCCGCCCATGCGGGCGGCGCTCGACGGCTCGCGCGAGATCGGGTTCACGATCGTGTCCATGACGGTCTCGCTGGTCGCGGTGTTCATCCCGGTGCTGCTGATGGGCGGCCTCATGGGCCGGCTGTTCCACGAGTTCGCGGTCACGATCAGCGCCGCGATCCTGGTCTCGGGCCTGGTCTCGCTCACCCTCACGCCCATGCTGTGCAGCCGGTTCCTCAAGGCCGAGCACGCGGAGGTGCATGGGCGCACCTACGCCGCGATCGAGGGCGTCTACCAGCGCTCGGTGAACTTCTATGGGCGCACGCTGCGATGGGTGATGAACCACCGCCGCGCCGCGCTCGCGTTCTCCGCCGCCGTCCTGCTCGGCACGGCCGTGCTCTTCATGTGGGTGCCGAAGGGCTTCATCCCGAGCGAGGACACCGGGCGGATCGTCGCCACCACGGAGGCCGCGGAGGGAACGTCGTACGACGCCATGGTCGCTCACCAGAAGGCGGTCGCGGCGGTCGTGGGGAAGGACCCCAACATCGCCTCCTTCATGTCGGTCGCCGGAGGCGGGGGAGGCAGCACGAACTCGAACGCGGGGCGCGTCATCATCCGCCTGAAGCCGCGCTCGCAGCGCAAGCTCTCGGCGGACGAGGTGATCAAGGAGCTCCAGCCCAAGCTCGCGCGCGTGCCGGGAATCCGAACGTATCTCCAGAACCCGCCCGTGATCAACGTCGGCGCCCGCTCCTCCAAGAGCCAGTACCAATACACGCTCATGGGCACCGAGCAGGATGCGCTCTATGCCTCATCGAACGATCTGCTCGCCAAGCTGCGCGACCTGCCCGGCCTCCAGGACGTCACCACCGACCTCCAGATCGCGAACCCGCAGGTAAACGTGGAGATCGATCGCGAGCGCGCCGCCGCGCTGGGCGTCACTGCCGAGCAGATCGAGCAGGCGCTGTACGACGCCTACGGCTCGCGCCAGGTCTCGACCATCTTCACCCCCAACGACCAGTACTGGGTGATTCTCGAGCTGTTGCCCGAGTTCCAGCGCGACCTCTCGGCGCTGCAGAGCCTGTACGTGGAAGGGCGGGGCGGTGCGCTCGTGCCGCTCTCCGCCGTGGCGCGGCTCTCGCCCGGCGTCGGCCCGATGAGCGTCAACCATCAGGGGCAGATCCCGGCGGTCACGCTGTCCTTCAACCTGCGCCCGGGCACGTCGCTCGGGCAGGCGGTGGACGCCGTGCAGCGCGCGTCGCGCGAGACCCTGCCCTCGACCATCACCACCACCTTCGCCGGCACGGCTCAGGTCTTCCAGTCGAGCCAGCAGGGATTGGGCATTCTGCTGCTGCTGGCTGTGCTCGTGATCTATCTCGTGCTCGGGGTCCTGTACGAGAGCTTCATCCACCCGCTCACGATCCTCTCGGGGCTGCCGTTTGCCGGCTTCGGCGCCCTCCTCACCCTCCTCGTCTTCCGCACCGAGCTCAACATCTACGCCTACGTGGGCGTCGTGCTGCTGGTCGGGCTCGTGAAGAAGAACGCGATCATGATGATCGACTTCGCCCTCGACGCGGAGCGCAACGAGGGCAAGACGCCGCGCGATGCGATCGTCGAGGCCTGCCTCATCCGCTTCCGCCCGATCATGATGACCACCATGGCCGCGCTCATGGGCACGCTGCCGATCGCCGTCGGCTTCGGCGCCGGCTCGGAGTCGCGCCGCCCGCTGGGGCTCGCGGTGGTCGGCTGCTCGGCGGACGGCGGAGGCCGCCTGCGCTGGTTCCGAAGCCGGAAGTGCCGGAGGCGCGCAAGCCGGAGACGGCGGCGGTCGGGTAGCGGGCAGGATGAGATTCCGAGCGTTCGCGCGCGCTGCCGGTCTTGCGTTTTACGTCTTGACGGCTGGCGCTCGCCTCTCGGTCGCAGGCCTGGCCCCGACTCAGGCTCCGTTTCCCACCCCTAAGCTCGGCGATCTCGGCAAGGTCGGGACGGTCCATTTCCCCACGTCCTGCGATTCCGCCGTGCAGAAGGAGTTCGAGCGCGGGGTGGCGCTCCTCCACTCATTCTTCTACGAGGAGGCGCGGCGGGTGTTCACGGGCGTCGCAGCCAAGGACCCGGGCTGCGCGATCGCGTGGTGGGGCGTGGCGATGACGTACTACCATCCGATATGGACGGCGCCCGATTCGAGCGAGCTCGCCGCCGGACGGGCTGCGGTCGAGCGGGCGCTCGCGGCTTCCGAGACCAGCGAACGGGAGGGCGCCTACGTGCGGGCCATCGCTGCGTTCTACTCCGGGCTCGACTCGCCGGCGGATGAGACGACGCCGGGCGCGCCGTCGTGCCACGGCCCGGCGCTCGCGGACCCGCGCGGGCGGGCCGCGTGCTATCGGCGCGAGATGGAGCGCGTCGCGGCCGGGCATCCCGACGACATCGAGGCCGGTGCGTTCTACGCCCTCTCATTGCTGGGCACGGCTCCGCCCGGCGACCGGACGCTCGAGAACCAGAAGAAGGCCGCTGCGATCCTGGAGCCGATGTTCGCGAAGCTTCCCGATCACCCCGGGCTCGCGCACTATCTGATCCACGCCTACGACTATCCGCCGCTCGCCCGGAAGGGATTGAGCGCAGCCAATACCTACGCCGCGATCGCCCCCTGGGTGCCGCACGCGCTTCACATGCCATCGCACATCTACACGCGGCTCGGGATGTGGAACGAGACGATCAAGTCGAACCGCGCATCGGCGGACGCCGCGCGCAAGTACGAGGCGGCCTACCACCCTGGAGCGGCGTCGTTCGAGGAGCTTCACGCCCTCGACTACCTCGCATACGCCTACCTGCAGGTCGGAGCGGACCGCAAGGTTGCGGAGATCATCGCCCGACTGGACGCGATCAAGAAGATCCATCCCGAGAGCGACTTCGTCGCCGGCTACGCGTTCGGCGCGATCCCGGCGCGCTACGCGCTCGAGCGCCGGATGTGGAACGAAGCGGCGACGCTGGCGCTGCCGCCCATGCCGTTCTGGAACAAGCTCCCGTTCGCCGAGGGGCTGATCGTCTACGCGCGCGCCGTCGGGGCGGCGCGCATGGGCGACGTGGAGGCCGCGAAGAGGGCGGCGGGCCGGCTCGAAGAGCTGACGGCGGCCATCACCGACCCGCGTTATCACTACTTCGCCCAGCAGCTGGGGGTCCAGCGCGAAGCTGTGCTCGGCATCGCAGCGATCGCGAGCGGCGATCGGGAGGGAGGCATCACCGCGCTGCGGGGCAAGCACCCGGTAAGCCCCGGCGCGCTCCTTCCCATTCGCGAGATCCTCGCCGATGCGCTGCTCGGGAGTGGGAAGCCGGCCGAGGCCCTGGCCGAGTACCAGGCGGCGCTGCGCATCAATCCCGGACGCTTCAATGGGACCTACGGCGCGGCGCTCGCGGCCGAGCGCTCGGGCCGGAAGGTGGATGCGATCAAGTACTACACCGCGCTGCTGGAGATGGCGAAGGCCGGAGACATGGCGCGGCCCGAGATCGAGCTGGCCAGGGCAGCGCTGAAGCGCATGTAGCGGACGGCGCCCCGCCGCCGCGAGTGCGCAGCCGGTGGGGAACGCAGCGCGGGAGATCGCGCGACGCGGCCCGCCACGCCGCACGGGATCTTCCGGAGATCGCGGCGGCGATTATGCTACAGTCGTAACCTGGAAATTGCCGACCCGCCGAGGGGCGCCCTCCTCCACCGGGTGTCTCATGCGCGTCGCGCCGATCCGAGGTCCATGCCCCACGTGCACTCCCGCAAGTTCGTCCGCGATTCGGTCGGCTTCGCGTTCAGCCAGTTCCTCGTGCGCATGCTCAACCTGACGCGCGGCCTGGTCGCCGCCCGCCTGCTGGGTTTCGGCCCTTACGGCGTCTGGAGCGCGCTGCTGCTGCTCTTCGACTATGGGGGCTGTGCGCCGTTCGGCACCTACCAGGGGCTCGACCGGGTCGTCCCGGCCCGGATCGTGGAGGGCGACGCGCGCCGGCTCGAGCGGGCGAAGCGCTCCGGTCTCTTCAACGTGGTGGTGCTGAGCCTGCTCTACGGTGCGGTCTGCTTTGCCTACTTCGCGCACTCGAGCGGGCACATCCGCGGCGCGTGGGGCATGTCCGGGATCGCGCTCACCCTGGCTTGCGTCGTGTTGACGAACGTCTCGCTCTATCACCTGACGCTGATGCGATCCCACGGAAAGATCGGGGCGGTGAGCGCGTGGTTCCTGCTCCAGAGCGTGATCGGAGTGGTCCTGGGGCTCGCCCTGATTCCGGGGTTCGGCACGTGGGGACTGCTCTGGGGCTGGGTCGCCGGGACGGTGGTCGCGACGGCGGTGGCGATGTGGAACGGCCGCGAAGTGGTTCCGCTTCGCATGGCACCGAGCAGCGACTCCAGGCTGCTCTTCGCGGTCGGCCTTCCGATGTTCCTGTACACGCTGTCGGGCTTCCTGATGCGCAGCCTCGATCGGGTGATCATTCTGCGCTTCCTGGGCACGGAGCCGCTGGGCCTCTACGCCCTGGCGGTGACCGCTGTGACGTTTCTGCTCACGCTCCCGGACGCGGTGGCCTACGTGCTCTATCCGCGCCTGGTGAAGCACTTCCACGAGGCGAATGGCGACCCCGCGGCGATCCGTGATCTCGTCGAGCGGGCCGTACGGGTGGTCTCGGTCGGGACCCCCGCGCTCTGCGCCATCGCCTATCTCGGCGCCGATGACGTCGTGATGTTGCTGCTTCCGCGGTTCCACGAAGGCGTGCCGGCGCTCCGCGTCCTGTGCTTCAGCGCCGCGGGGCTCGCGCTCGCGAACCTGGCCTCGATCGTCCTCATGACGCTCGGTCGTCAGCTGCTCCTGATCCCGATCGCGCTGGGGATGAGCGCGGTCGGGGTGCTTCTCGATTTGGTCGCCATCCGGCTGGGCCAGGGCATCCGCGGCGTGGCGTGGGCGACGTTCGTGACGTTCGTGGTGAACAGCGCGGTGCTCATGGCGCTCGCCGAATCGGGGCTCGGCCCGGGGTTCGGCCGAAGGCTGGGCATGCTCGCGCGCGCCTTCTTCCCGCTCGCGCTCTCGATCCCGCTCGCCTACGCGTTCGAGAGGCTGCTGCCCGGATTCGGGCATTCGTGGTCGATGCGCGGGCTGCGCTTCCTCGCATCTGTGCTGATGTGGCTCGGCGCCTACGGTGCTCTGACGGCTCCACTCCTGCGCGGAGTCGGGCTGCGCGCGCTCGCCACGGAGTTCCCCTGGCCCGGGACGGCGCCCCCGCCCGAGGCGCTGCACGCGGAATGACGGGGTGCCCCCGGGACGGCTACTCCATCCCGAAGTGCCGGCGCAGCACGCGGCGCTTCTCCTGCGACGAAAGCAGGTGCGTGTCGAGCCGGTTCCGGTGATACAAGGTCAGCTGCTTGAGCAGCGCCGTCATCATCACGACGCGTGCCGGGTTGCCCATGACGACCGAGCCATCCGGGATGTTTCCGCGCACGACCGACCCCGCTCCGATCACGCAGTCCGCGCCGATCGTCGTGCCCGGCAGAATCGTGCAGTTGAGACCGACGTACGAGTTGCTCCCCACGCGGATGGTTCCGTACAGCCCCCAGTGAGGGTGGTCCTGGAACATCCAGCCCACGGCGTCGTGGGTGATGAATTCGGTTCCGGACGAGATCGCCACGTGGTCGCCGATCTCGACCAGGTAGGGCTCGACCCCGAAGTACGGCGTGTGCACGAGGCAGTCGCGGCCGATCGTCACGCCCTGCGCGCGCAGCAGACGGATGCGCTGCGCGTTCGGCAGGAGCATGAAGATCAGCCGCTGCAGCCGGAAGAGCAGCAGCTCGAAGTAGATCCTCACCCCGACCCCTTAAGCCGCGCGCCGGCGAGGCCCCGCCCGCCCTACCGCGGCCACAGCCAGCCGAACGTTCCCGCGGTGAACAGCGCGTAGATCAGGCCGTCGAACGAGTTCTTCACGGTCGTGCTCCACGCCCGCTGGTACCAGATCGAGTCCTGCCACAGCGCAACGGCGTAGCCGATGAAGGCCGTGGCCCCGGCGAAGCGGAACACCTTGAGGTAGGGCGTTCCCGCGGGCAGGGCGCGGCCGGTGATGTAGGCCGCGAGCACCCCCACGATCAGGCAGTAGACGAACCACTGCATCAGGTTCTTGCCCATGTTGAACGGACCGCTCTTCATCACGGTCATCACAGCCACCGGTCCCTTGTTGCGCTTGTCGAGGTACTCCGGGCTGCGCATGCCGGTGGGTCCCTCGGGGCACGGAAGCAAGTAATCGCCGGGAGCGATGTTGAACTTTCGCAGCGCTTCCTGCAGGTCCGCCTCGGAGGGCAGCTTCCGGTAGTCGGTCCGGTGGTAGGGCAGGAACATGTGAATGATCCAGCTCAGGAAGAACACGAACACCGCCGACAGCAGGATCGGCAGCCACAGCGAAGCAATCGAGACCATCGGGACCTCCTCGCGCGGTAGCCCTGAGGCGCCCGACGAAAACGGCGACCGCCGCGCCCGGAGTGGGCGCGGATCGGCGTGGCATCGTAGGTGCGTTGAGGGTGGGGAGCAAGATGGGCGACGGGCGGCCTTCGTTGCCCGCGCGCCTGGGCCGCCGAGCACGACCACGTCCCGCAGCGGTCACGCCGACGCCGCCCCGCGTCAGCCGACGCTCGAGCTTCCGGCGCGCGCCCACGAGCGCACGACGACGAGGCGCCCGTGCTCCAATTCGAGACGCAGGTCGCAGCGCTCGAGCGTGCTCATCCGGTGCGCGACGATCAGCGTTGTGCGGCCCTCCACCAGGCGTTCGAGGGCCTCCAGGATCAGGGTCTCGGAGCGCACGTCCACCGCGCTGGTCGGCTCGTCGAGGATGAGGATGGGCGCGTCCTTGAGGAACGCGCGGGCGAGCGCAATGCGCTGGCGCTCGCCGCCCGAGAGCATCATGCCGCGCTCGCCGACCGGCGTGTCGTAGCCCTGCGGGAGCCGGACAATGAACTCGTGCGCGTTGGCCGCCTTCGCGGCGGCGACGATCTCCTCCGGACGCGCGTCGGGGCGCGCGTACGCGATGTTCTCCGCGACGCTGGTCGAGAACAGGACGGATTCCTGGAGCACCATGGCAAACTGCTGGCGCAGGTCGCAGAGCCGGTACTCCCGCACGTCCACGCCGTCGAGCAGGATCCGTCCGGCGGTGGGGTCGTAGAGCCGCATCAGCAGGCTCACGAGCGTGGTCTTGCCGGCGCCGGTCGAGCCCGCGATCCCGACCCGCGCGGCAGCCGGTGCCGCGAACGAGACCTCGTGCAGCACCATGCGGCCGTTCGCATAGCCGAACGAGACGTCGCGGAACTCGATCGCGCCGCCCGCGCGGGCGAGCGGCCGGGCCTCTCGGGCCTCGAGCACGTCCGGCGCATCGTCGAGCAGCGCGTACACCCGCTCGGCGCTCGCGAGCTTCGACTGCATGCCGACCGTCCGCTTGCTCAGCGTCTTCAGCGGGTCGTAGAGCTGCGCGAGGTACCCCATCACCAGCAGCAGCTCGCCGAGGGTCAGCACTCCCATGCGCACGTGGCGTACGCCCAGGAACAGCACGACCGCCGTCCCGATCACGGTCAGCACGCTCACCTGCAGGCCGAATGTGCCTTCGGCCAGCGTGAGACGCAGGCGGGCCCAGCGCCCCTTGTCCGCGAGCTCAACGAACCGCTCGTGCTCGCGGTGCTCCTGTCCGAAGGCCTTGACGACGCGGAGCGCTCCCAGCACCTCCTGGACGATCGAGAGCGCCGAGGTCTCGAGCTGCTTGACCTGGTGCCACTGGGGGCGCAGCCGGCGCCGGTAGTGCTGGTTCATGATGAAGAGCGCAGGCGAGATGGCGAGCGCCACGAGCGCGAGCTGCCAGTCGATGCGGGCGGTGACGGCGAGCATCGTTGCGAGAGAGAGCCCCGCCGTGATGGAGGGGAACAGGCTCTCGACCACGATCGCCTGGGCATCGCGCACGTCCTTCTCGATCCGGGAGATCGAGTCCGCCGTGCCGCGCACGTCGTGGTGCGAGAGCGACATGCGCTGGACATGGAGGAAGAGCCGGGCGCGGAGGTCGAGCGTCTGCTTCTCGACCACAAAGGCCCGCATCGCCTGGCTCGACAGCTCCTGGAGCTGGCGGAGGAGCGCGACCACGGTGAGCAAGCCCACGGCAACGGCGAGCGCGAGGTCGCGCGACGGCGGAATCCCCGCCGGGCGCAGCCAGCGGGGCAGAGGGTGGGAGCCGAGCGCGCTGTCCACAGCGATCTTGAGCGGGAGGGGCGTGAGGGCTGTGAGCGGGGCGGCGAGCAGGCCGACGACAAGCAGGCCGAGGATGTGGAGCCGGTAGGGTCGCGCCTCGGAAAGGAGCCGCCTGAAGAGCGCCCAATCGGAGCCGCGTCGTTCTTTGCTCATCGCGTTGTCACCTCCCCGGATCGGTTTTCGGTCGCAGCCGCTGCGCCGCCAGCCGTCCTCAGCGGTCGAGCCACAGCTCCCGCTCGACCGCATCGCCGAGCGCGCGGAGCGCGGTCCCGCACTCCCACGCGATGCGCGCGCCCAATGCGACCGCCGCCAGCGCGAGCATGGCGCTCGCCGTGCCCGCGCCGTCGAGGAGCGCAGCCGCTGCGAGGCCGGCCAGGATCACGACCGCGCCGAGCCCCGCGCCCGCCGCCCGCGGCCACAGCCGCACCCGCACCATCTGCCGGCCCTGGCCGTGCTCCTCGACTCCCATGAGCATGCGCGCAGAGCCGAGCACGGCGCCGCGTACCTCGAGATCCCAGCGGTCGAAGTCTCCGCCGCGCCGCACGATGCTGGCGCCCAGGTGCAGCGATCCCTCGATGCCCTGGAGGCGGGTCTCGGGCGCGCGCCAGCGCTCGGTCCACACCGCGACGGCGTGCGCGCGGGGGAGGGCGAAGCGCTGCACTCCGCGCGCCCGCCACGGCGAGAGCCCGTGCTTGAGCCGCCCGCGGAGCCGCGCGATCGGCTGGAGGAGGTGCAGGAGGGCGGCGAGGGCGTAGGCCTTGAGCCGGGCGCCGCGCGAGCCGGAGAACTTCGCGCCGCTGACGCTCGCCACCGCCTGGGCGAGCGGAATCGCCGTGGCAAGCGCGAGCCACGGGGCGGACCACGCCAGCGGATGCCACAGCGCCCCCGCAGCCGTGAGGAACGCGAGCCCGACGATGACCAGATACCACTCCGGCATGAGCGGCAGGGACGAAAGCCAGCCGGGGGCCGGTTCGTGGACGGATTGGAACGGCGCGCTGCCCCACAGGCCCTGGTAGATGCGCCCGCGCCGCAGCGCCAGCGCCCGCGTGAGACCGTTGCCGTAGATGCGGCCGGCCCACGTCGTGTGGCCGAGCGCGTTGTAGCGTTCCGGCCACTTGCCCTCGAGCAGCGCCTCGGCCCGGCCGTAACCGAGCTGCTGGCGCCAGTAGGTACGCACCGAGTTGCGCCTGTGATGCCACACCATGGCGCCGGGGTGGAAGCCCAGCGTCCAGCCCTGGTCCTGCAGCCGCCAGCACAGGTCCACGTCGTCGCCGGCAGTCCGGAAGCGCGGGTCGAAACCGCCGACCGCCTCCAGCGCCGACCTCCGGAAC
>VBOS01000047.1 GCA_005893185.1 Candidatus Eiseniibacteriota bacterium | reverse complement strand
CTTTACCAGCTCGGGATGACGGGCGGCATCGCGTGGCACGAGGGCTGGTGGTGGACGATCTTCACCGCGATCTACCTGCATGGCGGGCTGCTCCACATCTTCTTCAACGTAATGTGGATCCGGAACCTCGGCCCCACTGTGACCGAGGTCTACGGGCCGGCGCGCGCCTTCGTGATCTTCAGCCTCTCGGGGGCCGCGGGCTTCCTGATCTCGAACCTGGCGAGCGGATCGCCCTCGATCGGGGCATCGGGCAGCATCTTCGGCCTGCTCTCCGCGCTCATCGTCTACGGCCGGCGGCGCGGATCCTCGGTGCTCACCACCCAGCTCTGGCAGTGGGCGGTGCTGATGTTCGCGATGGGCTTCTTCATGACGGGCGTGAACAACTGGGCGCACGCAGGCGGCTTCGGTGGCGGCTGGGTGACGGCGGAGGCGATGCGCTTCAGCGACGAGAAGCGCGAGAGCCCGCGCGTGCAGGTGCTGGCGCTGGCGCTGCTCGCGCTCACCGCCGCGGGCGTCGTGATGTCGTTCGTGAAGGTGACCGGGGCACTGATGGCGGGCTGAGGTCGGCCCGAATCAGCGGGTCGGGCTCGAGAACCCGGGCGGACTCATTATCCTGTACTCGATGCCGAGGCGAAGCGCGGCATACGCGTGTGGGGTCTCGGCGAAGCCGACTGTCGACATCCATTGAGCTTCTATGTAGCCCCCCAACTTCCGATCGTCCCTCAGCCATTCGATGCCCGGGGAGAAGGAGTAACACCCGTCGGACTGAAAGAGCGGGGCTCCGTTCATTTTCTTGGTCGTGCCACTGGCGTCGACGTAGCGGACTTCTGGACGCGCGAATGCCATGTAGCCGATGCCCGCGCCAGCGAACGGGCGGAAGCCCACGCGCTCCCGATGAAGGCGGGCGTCCAACGTGATCGGCAGGAACAGGGCGTCGTGATCCTCGGTGTCCGGGATTCCGAAGTCCTCCCGGAAGCGGTCCTCGTCGAGCTTCATGGTGCTGAAGCTGATTCGAAAAACGAGGTCGAGGATCGGCCGTATCGGTGTCACCGAGCCGGTCGCGATCACGCCCCCGGGATTCCAATAGGTCGCGAGGTTCGACGGCGCCTCGGGAAAGGCGATTCCCAAGTCCCCCAGCAATCGGGCACGTCTCCATTCCGGCTCATCGACATCCTGTCGTGGCCCAATGCTGCCACGTCCGCTGCTCGGCACGTGCGGCTGCGGGTACACGTCGGCCGCCGCCCGCTTCTGGGCCGGGAGGGCCATCAGGGCGGCCAAGGTCAGGGCGATCGCCGCGACTTTGCGTCCCGAGCCGAACGGTGTGCGCATGTCAGCGGCCGGATGAGTGGCTCCCGAACCACGCAATCCGGGGAATCGTGTACTGGATTCCCGAGCGCAGGGTGGCGATGGAGTGCGCCGGCTCGGTTCTGCCGGGAGCGTTGACGAATCGGCTCTCCACCATGGCGCCGAACGCGCGGCGATACCACGTCCACTCGATTCCCACGCCCACAGAGTAGCACCAGTCGAAGCCGAAGATTTCCGCTCCTTCGAGCGTCTGAAGGTTCCCACTGGCGTCGTGGTAGAAGATGGCGGGACGGGAGACGTCCATGACACCCACGCCGGCGTCCACGAACCCGCGGAATCCCTCTCGCGCAGGGTGAAGGCGCAGCAGCAGCAGCGCGGGTCCGACCAAGGCATCGTGATCGCCCGGCTCCGGAAGCGCTGCGAAGTCCTCCTGGAAGCGCCGCTCGTCGAGGTGCATCTTGTACCCTTCACCCTGAGCTACGAGGTCCAGCGCTGGCGATCCCCGCCGACAGGCTAAGACCAATCGCAGCCGCCGGGTTCCAGTAGCGCTCGAAGTCCGCCGGCTGCAGCGGGACCCCGACTGCTCCAGCCACGAGGAGCTTAAGGCGCTGCCACTCCGGCGGAGTTTCGTCGGTCGCTCTGCTGTGGCGCGGGGGTGGGGGATACACGTCGGCAGCCGCCCGGCGCTGCATCGCGAGGGGAGCGGCGAGGAGCGCAGCCGCCTTGGCCGGCGCGCATCGTGGATCCGACATGTTGAATCCTGCATTCCATCACTCGCCCTGCCCCATTGTAGGGTATGGGGGACGTGGGCGTGACGGGGCCGGGGGCCGAAGTCCGCGACCGGCAAGGAGGAATCGCTATGGACAGGGTGGCGCTGCCGCTCCTCTTGCTCGCGGTGCGCGTCGTGACGGGGGCCGCGACCGTGCGTTCGAGCGCCGCGGCCGCCTCCGCCGACACCGCAGGCGCGCGCGCGGTCGCCGGCGGCGCCGTCCGCCCGGCCCCCGCCGACACGACGGGCCAGCGTGCGGCGGTTGCGCAGGGAGGGGAGGGTCCGACCCCCGCCGACACAGCAGCCGCGCCCAAGATCGTCCGCCGCTTCGAGGAATTCGTGGTGCGCGGCGCGCGGCTCCACGATCCACGCTCGGCCGAGACCGTTCACCTGCTCTCGTCCCGCACGTTGCGCGCGCTCCCGGTGGACCATCTCACGGACGCGATCGCGCTCAAGGCCGGCGTGGTGGCGCAGGCCGAGGAGCTGCACGTGCGCGGCGGGCGCACGGGCGAGCTGCGCTTCGTGATGGACGGCATCGCTCTCAACGAGCCGCTGCGCGACCGGCCGCCCGAGCTGCCGCTGCTCGCGGTCCGCAGCGCTTCGCTCGTGAGCGGCGGGCTCGATGCGGAGTACGGCGGCTCGCTCGCAGGCGTGCTCGACGTGCGCACCGTGGATCCGGGGCCGCGCTGGGGCGGCGAGATGCTGTGGCGCACGGACGGGCGCCACGGGACGAGCTACGACCGCGTGAGCGCGCGGCTCGGCGGCCCGCTCGGCGTGCTCGGCCTGGGCGCGGTCGCAAGCGCCGAGGCCACGCTCGACGATACGTACCTGCCCGCGCTGCGCTCAGGCGGGCGGACGAGCACTCCGTTCGGCTCGTTCGGCTGGCGCGCGGACAACCGGCTGCTGGGCCATCTCAAGCTCGCCCCGGTCGAGACGCGGGGCGGCCCCGTGCTCGAAGTGCTTGCGAGCCGCGTCGTCGAGAGGCCCTACAACGCGATGTGGACGCTGAACGGCTGGACCATCCCGTGTCTCGACCCCGACTGCCTGCTCGGCCCCGGCTACAGCCCGGCTCCGCAGCCCGGCTACGAGCCGTACAACGCGGCGGATCACGTGGTGATGACGGACGAGCGGCAGATTTCGGCTGTGCTCTCGTACTCGCTGCCGCGCGCCCACGACCGCATGAGCGCCGCGCTCGGGTTCACGCGCGTCCGGAGCCTGACCTCGGTCGGCGGGCAGGACGACGAGTCGTACCTGACCAAGGCACGCGCGCCCAATTGGGGCAACGGGGATTCGAACACGAGCGATCCGTTTCTCGTCTACGGGGGCGACGAGCCCTACTTTAGGAAGAGCGCGAGCGAAGCGTGGACGCTGCGCGCCGACTACGAGCGCTGGACGCCGCGCGGAAGCGGCGGCAAAGCGGGGCTGGGCGCGACGTATCAGGGGGTGCGGCTGCGCGAGCTGGACGTATCCACGTTCGACACCGCTCTCGACTCGCTTCGCTCCTACGAGGCGTTCGCGCCGGGCGCCTACGCCTT
>VBOS01000387.1 GCA_005893185.1 Candidatus Eiseniibacteriota bacterium | reverse complement strand
GTGACTTCCCCGAGCCAGGCGGGCGACGTCACTCCAGTCGGAGCGGGGGCAGCCCCCGCGCTGTCCGTGGAAGCGATGCTCCCGGCATCGGCCGCGAAGGCGCGATCGACACCCCACGACCGCGGAATGCCATCCCACAGCCCGGCCAGAACCGCCGCAGCGAGGAACGCGGCAGCGATCCGCGACGAGGACACGAGGATCAGCCCATCTCGATGTAGGCCTGCTCGCCGTGCAGCGCCTCATCGAGACCCACCTGCTCGTGTGCCGCTTCGACCCGCACCGGGGTCACGCGATCGATCACCCACAGCATCCCGAGCGTGAAGGTGAACGCCCACACCGACGAGCCCAGCACCGCGACGCACTGGCGAACGAAGAAGCCCGGATTCCCCGCCAGGAGGCCGTCCGCGCCCGCGGGGTTGTAGGCTTTGGTCGCGAACACGCCGAGCAGCACGATGCCGAGGAATCCGCCGACGCCGTGAACGCCCCAGACATCGAGCGCGTCATCCCACTTCAGGCGGTTCTTGAGAGCCACCGCGTAGTAGCACAGGACGCCCGATGCGACGCCGATCAGGACCGCGCTTTGCGGGGAGACGTACCCGGCCGCAGGCGTGATGGTCGCGAGGCCTGCCACCGAGCCGGTGAGGAGCCCGAGGAACTTCGGCTTCCGCGTGGTCATCCATTCGACCGCCATCCACGCCACACCCGCGAACGAAGCCGCGACATCGGTGTTGATGAACGCGACCGCGGTCGTCGCATCGACCCGGAACTCGCTTCCCGCATTGAAGCCATACCAGCCGAACCACAGCAGACCCGTCCCGAGCGCGACCAGCGGGATGCTGTGCGGTCCCGTGTCCTGCACACGACGACGTCCCACGTAGATCACCGAAGCGAGAGCGGCGAGGCCTGCTGTGTTGTGGACCACGATGCCGCCCGCGAAGTCGAGGACGCCCCATTTCGCGAGCAGACCATTCCCCCAGATCATGTGGACGAACGGGAAGTAGACCAGCAGGAGCCACAGCGTGAGGAAGATGAAGTATGCCTTGAATGTGACGCGGTTCGCGAACGCTCCGGTGATCAGCGCGGGCGTGATGATCGCGAACATCATCTGATAGGCGACGTGGACGATCAGCGGAATGCTGTCTCGCCGCCCGAGAAGCACAGCGAGTAGCCGCACACGTACCAGACGACCGTGGTCCAGCAGAGCGAGACGAAGCTCTGGATCATGATCGCGAGCACGTTCTTCCGACCCACGAGGCCCCCGTAGAAGAACGCGAGGCCCGGTGTCATCAACATCACCAGGCTGCTGCAAAGCAGCATGAATCCCGTGTTGCCGGTGTCGAGATGAAGCATGGCGGCTCCCTCCCTCTGGTTCCCACGATTGCGCGGAATGATCGGATTCCGGCCCGCGAAGAGGAAGCGGTGCGCGATGAGCGGGCGGGCGACGGTTCGCCCCGCGGTGGTGGCTGGTGCCGCCTGAAGTAGTAATACACCCGCGCCGGGAGTGCGAGCGGATTCTGGCCCGGCCCGGGAGGTCCAGGTGCCCGATGCGGTCGGTCAGGGCCACCCCAGCGCGTCACGCCCCGTGATCCCCGGGGTTGCCGTCGTGGTAGCCTGCCGCTCCATGCGCAGGGTCACTCGTAGTACGCCGATTTCGCTCACCGATCTCCGAGAGATGTCCGCGGCCCGGTTTGGGGATCTCGTGAAGGGCGTGGTCGATCTGGAGCGGGGCGTCATGGTGGTCGATGCGGAAATGCATTCCGACGAGGAGGCGGAGCTTCTCTCGGACGGGTCTCGCCAGCAGGATCTCTGGGGTATCAACCTGTATCCCGATCTTCCCGAACAGGATTGGCTCGAGTTCGACTCCATGATCAACCTGCGTCCGTCGTTGGGGAATCGGTCACGCTCCGTGGACGATCCGGCCGCACGGGGACGGATCAGCGAGATCGTCCGGAGCCTGGTTCAAAGATGAATGCCGTTCAGCATCGCGACATGGCCGCGGGCCGTTGGCATGAACTGACGCTCGCCGAGCAGCTTGGCAATATCGGGAGCGAAGTGAGCCGGGCGATTCGGTGGGGGCCCCGAAACGAGCGCCTGGCCGAGGGAGCGTTGGTGCGTGCGCTCGAGCTTCTGGACCTGACCCTATCGGATCCACGGCTCCGGGGTTCGGTCACCCGTCTCCGCGAGATCGCCCGCGCCCGGGAGGTGGTGGTCGATTTCCTCGCCGGCTCGAACGAGTACGGCACGACCGCAGCTTCGCTCCAGCGATATTTCGACGCGTATGCAATCGCGGCGCGCAGCCAGAGGGCGAGCCAATGAGTTGGTTCAGTTCTTCCCTCGTGAGGCGAACGCTGCTCGTCCTCGTCCCAGCGTTGATTGCAGGGCTCCCGCTCCTCTCCTGGGCGCAGGGCTCCACGCCACCCGCGCAGGGCACGACGATCACGCTGCCGAGCTCGGCGGCATCGAAGGACTCGGCAATGAAGACCGCGGCGGCGGCAGGCGCACACAAGGCGCCTACCCTGTCCGATTCCACGCGGGCGGCGCTCAAGTCCCAGATCGAGCGGGAGCTCAAGGCAATGGCGGATACGCTCAAGCTGACGCCGGAGCAGAGAGCCAAGGCCAGGCCGATCCTGCTGGATCATGCGTATCAGGTGAAGCAGCTGCGCGAAAAGTACGCGAGGCAGGAGAAGACGCCTGCGGTGACGGATACGATGAAGAAGGAGATGCAGACGCTGCGCGATGCCACCGACGGCAAGCTGGCGCAGGTGCTCACCGGCGAGCAGATGACCCAATACAAGAAGTGGCGCGATGAGGGGTTGAGCCGGATGAGGTCGAAGATGGGCATGACCGCGCCGAGCGCGCCGGCCATGGCAGCACCGGCCGCACCGGCAGCGGGCACGCCGGCGCCGGTCGATACGACGAAGAAAAAGTAGGCACACGCGCGGGGCGCATAGCGGCCGACGCCAGCGAGGGCTCACGGGCGCGCCCGCTTGACCAGGTCGTACCGGTCGCCCTCGCGGAGCACCAGAGGCTCCGTCTCGAGCGAGCCGGAAACCATCCGCACGTTGCCGCGACCGAGCACGCGCGCGACGTCCCCATGCACCTCGAGCGCCGTGGCTTCGTCGATGCCCATCGGAGAGGTGTGCCTGGACCGCGATGTTGCGCAGGACTGCGAACCCGACACCGTGAGGATGTCCGATGAGGAGATTCTCTTCCCGCATCTGCTCGCTCTGACTGCCGCCGGAGTGGGCCTGGAAGATCATGGTCGTCGAGCCCCAGATGATCGCGCCAGCCGATGTTCCGGAGATCACGCCGCCGCGGCTCAGCAACGCGATGAGTTCGCGCTCCGTGCGGGTTCCGAGATAGCTGTCGAGCAGCCAGGAGGCCTCGCCCCCCGTAATCAGGACGCCCGTCGCCTCGCGCAGCGGCCGGGCGAACGCTTCCGAATCCGCCTCCCGCCGCGAGGTGGTGTGCAACACGGTGATACTCTTCACACCGAG
Source organism: Candidatus Eiseniibacteriota bacterium (assembly GCA_005893185.1). Taxonomy (GTDB): domain Bacteria; phylum Eisenbacteria; class RBG-16-71-46; order RBG-16-71-46; family RBG-16-71-46; genus WS-2. Next base: position 1,209 of record VBOS01000387.1, on the reverse strand, counting down.
GATTCGTGAGACGCTCGCGGAGAAGCGCCGCAGCTCGGCCGAATCGGAGGTCGCGAGGGTCGCCGTGGGGATGAGCACGATGCGCGCGGCCGGACCACCCGCCAGTTCGACGAACCGCCGGTCCAGATCGGGCTGCCCGGCGCCCCCGCCGACCAGCAGCAGCGTACCCCTGCGCAGGCACGAATCGACGCCGGAAACCGTGGAGGTCGGAACCGCGTGGGCCCGATAGACCGAGTCCGGCGGCTCCTCGCGAACGAGCGGCGCTGCCGGACTTGCGCTGGGCGGGAGCGTCGGCGCCCACGTCGTGTCGTGCGGCGAGCGTTCGAGCTCGAAGTGGTGGACAGCCCCGTGATGAACGTGGAGATCGGCCGACAGCCGGTCCCCGCTCCGGGCCGCGGTGAAATCGAAGCCGAGGACGCGCCAGGCGAGGGAGTCGCTGCGGGCCCGCCCCTCCTCCAGGGAACCGAACTGCTCGCCGTCCAGGTACATCATGCCCTCGATCCCGCTCGGCCCCCGTGGCCGGAGCACGAGGGTGACGGCCTGATCGCCCCGTCCCATGGGCAGCACACCCTGCCAGACGCCTGCGAACATTGCCGACTGCCCGCGCGCGGAGGCGGCCAGAACGAGCCAGATACCGGTCATCAAGACCGCAAGGCGCGATCGCACCGGGACCCTCCTGGACGGTAGCCCCTCACGCGGCAGTTGCGCGCCTGGCCCGGACCCGCTGGCTCATCCGATGAAAGACTCCGGTGCGATCGCTATCGAAGTGGTACAGCTTCGCCACCTCGATCCGGCTCGCGAGGAAGCTGCAAGCAACGATACCCGCGATCGCCCCGATCATCGGTCCGATCCAGTAGATCCACCACGCGTCCCATCGCCCGGAGACGAGTGCGGGACCGAAGCTGCGCGCCGGATTCGTGCTGGTCCCCGAGATCGAGGCTTCGAGCGGCACCATGACGGCGTAAAGGAACGGAGGCATGGCCGGAGTGAACGGCCGCAGTCCGGGGGTCCCGATGAATACGCAGAGCCCGGCGATCAGCCCGAAAGTCGTGAGAACCTCGCCCAGCACCACGGTCGATGTGGAATAGCCGGCGCCGGGCAGCGTGGCGCCGAACGCGATGCTCCGGCCCATCGCGCCCCAGGCGAGGAGCGGGAGAGCGCCCAGTGCCGCGCCCGAAAGCTGCGCGACGACGTAGCCCAGCGCCATCC
>VBOS01000386.1 GCA_005893185.1 Candidatus Eiseniibacteriota bacterium | reverse complement strand
GGGCACAGCTGTGGAGCGGCTGCGGGCGAGGATGCCGGCCCTGCATGCTGTCATGGTCACGGGGCCCTACATGCCGGCCGAGCATCAGGCGCGGCTCCAGGAGCGAGCCATCGCGACGTGCCGCGTGCTGCCTCAAGCCGACACGCTCCGGCTGATGGCCGCCGCGGACGCGGTCGTGAGCATGGGCGGCTACAACAGCGTGTGCGAAGCCCTCGCGCTGGGGCGCCCCCTCGTCATCGTGCCGCGTGCCACGCACAAGGTGGAGCAGCGCATCCGCGCCGAGGCGCTGGCGGCCCACGGCTTGGCCCGCTGGGTCCACCCGCGCGACCTGACGGACGGGAAGCTCGCCCGCGCGCTCGAGTGGGCGCTGCGTTCCGACCCCGAAGTGCTCGCAGCTCGCGTGCGGGCCGTGATCCCATCCTTCGACGGCGCCGCCCGTCTCACCGAGTACCTCGCTCGATGGCTGCCCGCCGACTGATCCTCAGCGCTGCGACCGTGCTCGCCCCGCCCCCGCCGACGCACGCGGAGCGCATCGACCTGGGGGCCCGGCTCTCGCGTCTCCAGGGGCCGGCGGCGTTGCTCGAGATCCTGGCTCCCGAGCTGCCGCCGGGATTCGCGCCTGCCGGCGTGCTCTGCACGGTGCAAAGCCTCCACAACGACCGCTTCGTGCTGGAGGCCCGACTGCGCAGCGACGCCGGCGTGGAGCGCCGCTACGCGCTCAAAGTGTACGTCGGCGGCGCCGGCCACAGCCTGTGGGAACGCGCTCGCACTCTCGCGCGTGGATTCGAGTCGGAGCACGGCAGCCTGGCGCTTCCGACCCGCTACATCGAGCGCGAACGTATGCTGGTGTTCCCGTGGATCGAGGGCGAGCCGCTGTCCGGGATCGTGGACGGGCGCAAGCCGGAGTTGATCGAGCGGGCGGCGCGACTGGCGGCCGACCTGCATCGCTCGGCCGCGGCCCCGGCTCCCTCCGCGACCGCAGCTGTGCTGGTGGAGGAGGCGCTCGGCCAGTGCGGACGGCTGCACGACCGTCACCCGCGGATCGCGGAGGTCGTTGCACCGCTCGCCCGGAAGCTGGAACGGTGCCTGAAGATCCTCGATCCGGTTCCGCCTGCCCTGGTGCACGGGGACTTGGCGCAGGGGCAGCTCCTGTGGACCGGCGAGCGGCTGGTGCTGCTGGACCTGGATCGGATGGGCTGGGCGGATCCGGCGTTCGACGCCGGCCACTTCCTGGCCCAGCTCGAGCGTCGCTGCCTTGCCGACGGCACGCCTGCCGAACTCGAGGAGCGATGGTGGACTTGCTTCCGAGATGCTTATCGGGCGGCGATGCCGGAGGTCGCGTCTCGCCACATCGACTTCTACCGCGGGCTCACGCTGGTTCGAAAGCTCGCCACCCTGAGCCGGCGGCCACCTCCCGCGTGGGCCGAACTGGTCCCGCGATTGGCCGCGCGGGCATGCGCCGCGCTGGAAGCGGTGGCCGCTGGGGGCGCGCGATGATCGCGCCGATCGCCATGTTGAGCGCGTATGACACGGAGGACGCGCTGGGGACGGCGGTGCGCGAGTACCTCGGCCCCAGCGCTCGGCTCGAGAGCTGGAGCCAGCGTCCGCTCTCCGAACACGGGAAGCACCCGGTGGCCCGCTACGATCTTCGCGCCCTGCCGGTGGGCGCATCGCGGTCGCGGCCCTGCCGGTGGGTGGGCAAGCTCTTCGCGAGCGACCTCGATGCCCGTCGCGAGGCGTCCACCCTGCGAAGGTTGTGGCCCGCGGACCGCGAGGGCCGGCGCAGCCTCGTGATCCCCCGGCTCATCTCCTATGTCCCCCGGCACCGCCTGCTGCTGATGAGCTACGAACCCGGCGGCTCGATCGTCTCGGCGATCGCGCGCGGGCCGGAACGAGCTCTTCGGGTGATTGGGCGCGCTTTCGCCGCCTTGCACGCCGCGCCCCTCGACTGCGACGCCGTCCTGTCCGCGGATGCCGCACTGTCCGACCTGCGGCAGCGGATCCCGGAGCTGTGCACGAAGATCCCGGCAGAGGCGGCGTTTCTCGAGGACCTGCTGGCGACGCTGAAGCGGAGGAAGCCGTGGGGCCCGATCCGCTCGGCGTTCCTCCACGGTGACCTCGGCCCGATCCATATGGTGTGGAGGGCGGGGCACGTGGTGGTGCTCGACTTCGAGAAGAGTGGGCGAGGGGATGCGGCCCTGGACCTGGGCTACTTCCTGGCCCAGCTTCGCCGATTCTCGCTACGCAAGCCGGGCCGTCTCCCCGACTTCCAGGGCCTGCGCGGCGCCACCCTCGATGCCTACCGGCGCTGGGCCGCTCCCGATCCCGCCCTGTCGGAACGCGTGCGCTGGTACGAGAGCGTCACCCTGCTGCGGAAGATCCACTACCTGGCCTGCAACTGGACGCGGCACCCCGACCACGAGACGATCCGCCGGCACTGGGCCGAGGCGCTGCGCCTGCTCGAGCACCTGCCGCGCGTCCTGGAGCTGCATGCGGGCCAAGCCTAGCAAGCGATTCCGCCGTATCCTGCTGACCTACATCGGTCACGCGAAGGGCAGGCTCGTCCTGGCGGCCCTCTGCACGTTGGGCGACACAGCCACCGATCTGGCGAAGCCATGGCCGCTCAAGGTCATCCTCGATCACGGCATCCTGCACCGGCCGCTGCCGCACTTTCTCCATTTTCTGACCGGGATCGCCGCGCCCGGCGACGTCTCGTTCCTGGTGTGGGCCGCCGCCAGCATGGTGCTGATCGCGCTGAGCAGCGGGGCGTTCTCCTACTTCCAGGTCTTCATCACATCGTCGGTGGGCTACGAGATGGTCTACGCCCTGCGCCGGGATCTGTTCACGCACCTCCAGGGATTGTCGCTCGCGTTCCACAACCAGTCCCGGACCGGTGAGCTGCTGAACAGGATTGCCGGCGACACGAACACCCTGAAGGACGTGTTCGCCGCTTCCCTGATGAAATTCGCCGGCTACTCCCTGACCATGGTCGGGATGTTCGCGATCATGTTCGCAGTGGACTGGAGGGTGAGCCTGATCGGCCTGGCGAGCCTTCCGTTCCTCGGCTACAGCCTGTTCCACCTCTACCGCAAGACCAAGGCCTCGGTGAAGACGCAGCGCAAGCAGGAGGGCCAGGTCGCATCGCGTATGAGCGAGGTGTTGGCGGCGATCCCGATGGTCCAGGCCTTCGCGCGCGAGCGATACGAGGAGGAGCGTCTCGACGCCGTCACAGGCGAGACGCTGCGGGGGAGCATCCGGATCGCGCGACTGGAAGCGGCAGCTACGCGCTCCACCGAGATCATCACGGCGGTGACCTCGGCGACCGCTGTGCTGTACGGAGCCCTTCAGGTCCTGGCCGGTCAGATGACCCCCGGCGAGCTGGTGCTGGTGGTGGGCTACCTGAACAACATCTACAAGCCGGTTCGCAGCCTCGCCAAGCTGTCGACCGACTTCTCGAAGGCCATGGCCAGCGCCGACCGCATCGCCGAGGTGCTCGACACCGAGCCCGAGATCCAGGATCGCCCCGACGCGATCGAGGCGCCGCGATTCAAGGGCGGGATCACGTTCCGGAACGTCACATTCGACTACGGCGACGGCCGGCAGGTCCTGCGGGAGGTCTCGTTCTCGGTGGCGCCGGGGCAACGGCTCGCGCTGGTGGGAGGGTCGGGGGCGGGCAAGTCCACGATCGTTCGCCTGCTGCTGCGTCTCTACGAACCGCAGGAGGGCGCGATCCTGATCGACGGGATCGACATCCAGCGCTTGCGCCGCGAGTCCCTGCGGCGGCAGATCGGCCTGGTGCTGCAGCAGTCGATCCTGTTCGGAGCCACGGTGCGGGAGAACATCGCATACGGGAACCCCAAGGCCAGCCTGGAGGAGATCGTGGCGGCCGGCCGGGCGGCGAACGCGGACGAGTTCATCCGCGAGCTGGAGCACGGGTACGACTCCGTGATCGGCGAGCGCGGCGCGACCCTGTCGGGCGGCGAGCAGCAGCGCATCGCGATCGCGCGTGCGGTCATCCGCGACGCCCCGATCCTGGTGCTCGACGAGCCGATGACCGGCCTCGACGCCGAGAGCCAGGCGAAGGTGCGCGAAGCCCTGAACCGCCTGATGGCCGGCCGGACCTGCATGGTCATCACCCACGACCTCCCATCCGTCGCGGACGCCGACTTGGTGGTGGTCCTGGAGGACGGCCGGATCGTGGATCGCGGCACCCACGCCGACCTACTGGCGAGGCGCGGCCGGTACCGCGATCTCTACGAGTTGAGCCAACAGCCGATCGCATCTTGAGCAACCCGGCAGGAAGCATGCACATCCGAACCGAAGAAGGGCGCGTGGCGGTCGGGACCCAGGGGTTCCCGCACGATCCCGATTTCCCGCATCTGATCGCCGCCAGCGATCCCGGCGCGATGCTCGAGATCTTCCGGGAGCACTTGAGGCCGATTCCGGGGCGCACGTTCTTCATCGAGGACTGCGTCCCGTTCCGGTTCCGGTGCCGGCAGTCCG
>VBOS01000385.1 GCA_005893185.1 Candidatus Eiseniibacteriota bacterium | reverse complement strand
CGTGATGTTGCGCCCGACGGTGGTGACGCCTCGCTCGGCGCGCAGGTCCACGCCCTTCACGACCAGGCCCTCGGTGAGCCCTTCGCGGAACACCATGGCCTTGACGTAGGTGAAGGCCGCAACCCCCAGGACTCCGGGCACGGCCGCCACGCGCGGCACCAGCTCCTCTGGCCGCTCGATCCCGGAGGCGGTCTCCCCCAGCAACACGACGTGCGCGTCGGTTCCGGCGATCCGGCTCTGGATCTCGTTCTCGAACCCGTTCATGACCGCGAGCACCGTGAAGAGCGCGGTCACGCCCAGCGCCACGCCGCCCACCGAGAACCCGGTCAGCAGCGAGATGAAGCCGCTCTGGCGCCGCGTGCGCAGGTAGCGGGCGGCGATCCACAGCGAGAGGTTCACAGTGGAGCCGCCTGGCGCCCGGTCGCGGCGAACGCGAGCCGGTTCACCGCGGAGCCGTTTCCCGCCCCGAGCCCACTTCGCCTTCCTCTTCCGCCTCCTCGCGACCCTCCTCGGGGCGGAGCTGGGGAAAGAGCAGCACATCGCGAATCGAGCGCGCGTCCGAAACGAGCATCGCGAGGCGGTCGATGCCGATGCCGACGCCGCCGGTGGGCGGCATGCCGTACTCGAGCGCGCGCACGTAGTCGTGGTCCATCACCTGTGCCTCCTCGTCGCCGCGCGCCCGCCGCGCCATCTGCTGCTCGAATGCGCTCGCCTGGGCCTCGGGATCGTTCTGCTCCGAGAACGCGTTCGCGATCTCCATCCCGGCCACGAACACCTCGAAGCGCTCGACGACGGAGGGATCCGTGCGGCTCGCGCGCGCGAGCGGCGAGGTCTCCGCCGGGTAGTCGGTGACGAACGTCGGCGCTTGGAGCTCCGGCTGGACCAGCTCGCCGAACAGGGCGTCGAGCAGCGCGCCCGCACCTGCGCCCGGCGGCGTCTCGATGCCGCGCGCGCGCGCCAGCTTCCGCAGCGCATCCGCGCCGAGCGCGCGCACGTCCTCGCCGATCTTGGCGCTCACCGCCTGCGGCAGAGACAGCCGCGGCCAGGGCGATGCGAAGTCGATGCGCGCTCCCTGGTACTCGATCGCGCTCGCCCCGGCGGCCGCCAGCACAGCATCTCGGACCAGCACTTCGGTGAAGCGCATCATGTCGTGCATGTCCGCGAACGCCTGGTAGTACTCGAGCATCGTGAACTCGGGATTGTGCGTGCGGTCCATGCCCTCGTTGCGGAAGTCGCGCGAGAACTCGTAGACCCGCTCGAGCCCGCCCACGATCAGGCGCTTGAGGTAGAGCTCGTTCGAGATGCGCAGGTAGAGGTCCATGTCGAGCGCCTGGTGGCGCGTGACGAACGGGCGCGCGAACGCGCCGCCGTAAAGCGGCTGCAGCACGGGCGTCTCGACCTCGAGGAAGCCGGCGCGCTCGAGCCCCGCGCGGAGGCCGGAGACCAGCCGGGCGCGGCGGCGGAAGATCTCGCGCACCTCGAGGTTCATGAACAGGTCGGCGTAGCGCTGCCGGAAGCGGGTCTCGGGATGGGTGAGGCCGTGCCACTTCTCGGGCAGCGGGCGCAGCGACTTGGCGAGCAGCTCGAAGGCGTCCACCCGGATCGTGATCTCGCCTGTGCGGGTGCGGAAGAGACCGCCCTCCACCCCGATCCAGTCGCCGACGTCCAGCAGCTCGTAGCGGGCGAACTGCGGCCCCAGGTGGTCGGCGCGGAAGTAGAGCTGGATGCTGCCGCTCCGGTCCAGCAGGTGGCCGAAGCCCGCCTTGCCGTGCCCGCGCAGGCTCATGATGCGGCCCGCGACCCGCACCCGCTCGCCCGGATCCGCTGTCACGGCTTCGCCGCGCGCGAGCAGCTCCCCGGCGTGGTGGGTGACGTCGTAGCGGTAGGCGTACGGCTCGACGCCGGCCGCCCGCCAGCGCGCGAGCTTCTCGCGCCGCTGGCGCATGAGTTCCTGCAGCGACATGGGGAATCTCCGGGGACGGCGGGGGTGGCGGAAGGGCGTGTCCGCCGACGGAATCGATCGACTGTAGGAACGTGCTCGCGCGCCGTCAAGCGCGAAGCGGGTCAACTCCTCGCGCTTCGCGTGCCGTGCCGCCTCCCGGGTGCGCGCCGGCGCCCGGGCAGGCGTCGGCCAGCGCCTGGCGGCAGCTCTGCGCTCAGCGTGCGGCCGGCGGGGTCACGGCGCGCAGCTTCTCCATCGCGAGCTTGTCGGCCGTGGGATCCACCGCGACCGGGTAGCTGCCGGTGAAGCAGGCCCGGCAGAAGTGCGCGGGCTCGCGCTCGCAAGCGAGCAGCCCCTCGAGCGACAGGTAGCCGAGCGAGTCCACTTCGAGGTAGGCACGGATCTGCTCCACCGACTTGACCGCCCCGACGAGCTCGCGCCGGCTCGGCGTGTCGATGCCGTAGAAGCACGGGTGGGTCACGGGCGGCGAGCCCACGCGGAAATGCACCTCTTTCGCCCCCGCGCGGCGCATGAGCCGCACCAGCTTCTTGCTGGTCGTGCCCCGCACGATCGAGTCGTCGACGACCACGACGCGCTGGCCCTCGAGCACCTCGCGCACCGGGTTGAACTTGATGCGCACGCTGGAGTCGCGACCCGCCTGGTGCGGCTGGATGAAGGTGCGGCCCACGTAGTGGTTGCGGATCAAGCCCAGCTCGTAGCGGAGGCCCGACTCCTCGCTGTAGCCGAGCGCGATCGAGTTGCTGGAGTCCGGCACCGCGATCACGAGGTCCGCCTCGGCGGGCTGCTCCTGCGCGAGGCGATGGCCGATCCGACGGCGTACGCGGTCCACGCCCTCGCCGAACACGCGGCTGTCGGGCCGCGAGAAGTAGATGTGCTCGAAGATGCACTGCCGCAGCGGCGTTTCGGCCTCGATCGGGCGCGAGGTCTTCATTCCATCGGCCCCGAAGGACACCAGCTCGCCGGGCGCCACCGCTCGCAGCTCGGCTGCGCCCACGAGATCCAGTGCGCAGGTCTCGCTCGCCACCACCCAACCTTCGCCGAGCCGGCCGATGCACAGCGGCCGGAAGCCGTGCGGGTCGCGGAACGCGATCACCCTGCCCGGCGCGAGCAGCACCAGAGACCACGCGCCGCGCACCTGGCGGGCGGCCTCGACCAGCGCGGCATCGGGGCTCGATGCGCTCGACAGCGCCATCAGGTGAAGCAGGATCTCGGTGTCGAGAGTGGTCTGGAAGATCGAGCCCGCCTCCTCGAGATTGCGGCGCAGCTCGCGCGCGTTGACGAGGTTCCCGTTGTGGGCGAGCGCCAGCGCGCCGGCGCGATAGACGACCCGCAGCGGCTGGGTGTTCTCGAGCGTGAGGCTGCCGGTCGTGGAGTAGCGGTTGTGGCCGATCGCCAGCGTCCCCGTGAGCCTCGAGAGCGCGGCCTCGTCGTAGACGTCGGAGACCAGCCCCAGACCCTTGTGGCTGTGGAACTCGCCGAGCGGGTCGCATGAGACGATGCCCGTGGACTCCTGGCCGCGATGCTGGAGGGCGTGGAGCCCGAGCCCCACGATCTCCGCCGCGCGCGGCACGCCGTAGGCGGCGAAGACGCCGCACTCCTCGCGCCAGGTCTTGTCGGGACTCCAGCCGTTCATGCCTGTCTCCTCCGGGCGCTCCGCTTCTTCGCGGGCGTGCGGCGGCGCGAATCCGTCCGGCCCTTCATCTGCGCCGCCGACCGCGATCGCGCCGGCCTGTCCGGCGTCGCCGACCGGGAGCGCCCACGCCCCCGCGCCGGTTCCTCGCCCGCGATCCACGGGAGCGGAATCTCTAAGGCCGCGATGCGAGCTTGCTGCCAGTGCGGGTTGCAGAGCAAGCCGTGCTCGCGGCCGCGCAGGATCGTGAGGTCCTCGGCGGCCCGCTCCGCCTGCGACCGGTTCCCGAGCCGCATGACCCAGGCGATGCCCTCGCGGATCTCGGCGGACTCTCCGGTCTCGTGTCTCCACCAGCGCTCCGCTGCCGCCCGGCGCTCGCCGCCACGCTCCAGCACCAGAACGCCGATCTCGTCCGCCGCGAGCGGCGCGGCCTCGAGCGGATCGAGCCGAAGCGTGCAGCGCTCCTTCGCGGGATTGTAGAACTGGATCGAGCGATGGAGCAGCTCCCCGAGTGAAGCGCGCTCCGGAAGCGCGCCCGAGAGCTCGAAGATCCGCATGCGCCTCAGCCCTTCGAGCGCCCGCCCCGCGGGGAGCCGCTCGCGGGCCACAGCCAGCGCCGAGATCGCCTCCGGATCGTCGGCCAGGGGCTCGATCCACGCCTGCGCGACGCGCATCCGCTCGCGGCCCGCCATCATGCCTCCAAGATGTGCCGGGCGAGCGCTTCGAAGAGGAACAGCCCCGGGCCGGCTGCGTGGGCGTTCTGGCTGCGCTCGCCCCATGCGCCCCCCACCGAGCGTGATACGGCGCCCGCGTCCTGTGCGCGCTCGGGATGGGGCATGAGCGCCAGCACGTTGCCGGCGGCGTTGCACACGGCGGCCACCGCCGCTTCGGAGCCGTTCGGGTTCGCGGGGAAGTCGCGTGCGACCGCGCCGCGTACCGTTGCGTAGCGCAACGGAGTCTGACCCGCGCGCACAAGGGCCGGAATCCGCTCCGGATCACGCGCGGTGAAGCGCCCCTCGCCGTGCGCGACCGGAAGCGGCACCACCGTGCCCGGCTCGAGCGTGGAGGTGAAAACGCAGCGTGAGCGCTCGACTCGCACATGCACCCAGCGCGCGTAGTAGCCCGTTCGGTCCGGCATGCGGTTGCGCGCCAGCCCGATCTCGACCACGTCGCCCCCCGGCACCAATCCGGACTCGACCAGCACCTGGGCGCCGTTGCAGATGCCGAGGATCGGCTTGCCTCGCTCCGCAGCCGCTCCCAGCTCCGCGATCAGCGGATCCTTCGCAGCCAGCGCGCCCGCCCGCACGCGGTCCTGATACGAGAAGCCGCCGGGCAGCACATAGCCCTGGTAGCGGGAAAGCTCGGCGACCGGCCGCGTCCAGCGAAAGACCTCGGCGTCGAGCCCGACGCGCTCGAGCGCGCGCGCGGTCTCGGCCTCGCAGTTCACGCCCGGGAGCTGCACCACCGCCACGCGCGCCGCGCTCGTGCCGCGCCCACCGCTCATTCCAGCTCCTCGTTCCACATTCGAGCGAGCGTACCGCCTGCTGCGGCGCGCAGCTCAGCCAGCGTCCAAGTGACGGAGTCGGCGCCCTTGAGTCGCGCGCGGAAACGCGCGGCGTCGCTCACAGTGCCCAGCGGCCACGCGGGAACCCCGCGCTCGCGCGCCGCCTGGAACAGGCGCGGGGCCCGTGCCGGGCTCACCGCGAAGACGATCGCCGGCCGTT